>JAYUXG010000396.1:0-9218 GCA_043753125.1 Saprospirales bacterium
ACGACCAATACTACGGGCGGGGCAAGCATCATGGGCAGTTTTCCGTATCCGCGCAACGGGATTTTGAAAATTAATTACGAGTTCATTCTCCTTTTCAAAAAACAGGGTCAGGCACCAAAACCCGAAGCAATAAAAAAGGAAGCGTCAAAAATGACGGTGGAAGAATGGAACGAGTACTTCAGCGGCCACTGGAATTTTACGGGGGTACGTCAGGATGGACACTTGGCGATGTTCCCAGAAGAACTGCCACGCCGTTTAATCAAAATGTTTGCTTTCGTGGATGACGTAGTGCTGGATCCGTTTCTCGGCAGCGGGACTACTACGTTGGCGGCTCGCAATCTGAATCGCCATTCCATTGGTTACGAGCTCAACCCGGCGTTTGTGCCTATTATTCGTAAGAAGATAGGAGCCGACGAAAAAACGTTGTCTGACCAGTCGCAATTTGCTTTTGAGACCCAGGGTACATTGACAGTAGATTTTGAAAATGAAATTCAGAAACTGCCCTACATATTCAAAGACCCACTGCGACTCAATAAAAAAGTGGATGTGAAAAAACAACAGTTTGGTTCTAAAATTGACCAAAATTCAGACGCCAAACGAGAGGAGTTCTTTACGGTAAAAGAAGTTATTAGCCCAGAGTTGGTGCGACTAAATAATGGTGTGGTAGTGCGGTTAATTGGGGTGCGCGAGCATCCTGAAAAAAATGGTCAGGCCAATGAGTTTTTACACCAAAAAACAAAGGGTAAAAAGGTATATTTGAAACATGATGATTTGAAACATGATGCAGATAATAACTTGATGGCTTATTTGTATTTAAAGAACAAGACTTTTGTAAATGCACATTTAATAAAATCAGGTTTGGTTTTGGTAGATGATGCCTTTAACTTTAAGTATAAGTATAAGGAAAAATTTATTGCCTACCTAAATGCACCCATTCCTCCTCCCACTCGCCATCTTGCCCGGGCTGCTGATTAGCATCGGCATCTTCTGGGTGGACAAATACGAACGCGAAGCCGTCCTGCCATTGGCGGTCTGCTTCGCGTTGGGCGCGTTGGCGACCTGGCCAGCGGTGCAAGCAGAGCTGTATACCTTTGCCCAGCTCGACCCACACCGCCACCAGGCCTGGGCCACGTTTCTATTGGCTTTTGCCGCTATTTCCTGCAACGAGGAGCTCTGGAAGGGCATTGTCTTGCTGATCGCTGCTTTTCCGCACCGCTTTTTCAATGAGCCACTTGATGGCATCGTCTATGCCGTGCTGGTTGCGATGGGCTTTGCCACCATGGAAAATATCTTGTACGCCTACCGCTTTGGCATCGACACCATTCTGGTGCGTGCCTTTACCGCCGTGCCGGCCCACCTGGTCTTCGGTATCGTGGTCGGCTATTTCGCCGGGTTGGCCAAATTTAACCCCGCCAGACGCTACATCTTACTGGCCCAGGGCTTTGGGCTGGCGGTGTTGCTGCACGGTGCCTACGATGTGCTCATCATCCAACGTTGGTCAGATTGGCTGCTGGTGTTGGCCACCTTCGCACTCTACCTCAGCCTGTTTTTTTGTAGCCGACTGGTGCAAATCCACTTGCAAAACTCGCCGTTTCGTCAGCCGAATGCGGAATGAGGAATACGGCCACCACAATTCATAGTTCATAGTTTATACTTCATACTTCATACTTCATACTTCATACTTAACACTTCCAAAATCGACCTTTTTGGCATCCGCCACCACGGCCCCGGCTCGGCCCGCAGCCTGCGCATGGCCCTGGCTGCCAATCCACCCGAGGTGATCCTGATCGAAGGCCCGCCCGACGCGGAAAAACTGATCCCATTGGTGGCCCATGTCCAGATGGTGCCGCCCGTAGCCATATTGGTCTATAATCCCAAGCAGCTACAGCAAGTCTCCTTTTTTCCCTTTGCCGAATTTTCTCCCGAGTGGCAGGCGATTCAGTTTGGCCTGGAAAATAATATTCCGCTACAGTTTATAGATTTGCCGTCGAGCCAAATCTTTCCCCTCCGGGAAAACAAACCACAGTTAAGCTTGGAACTGCCTGGCCCGGACGAAGCCGGAGCGGATCCATTTAAGTACATCGCTACGCTGGCGGGTTACACCGACCCTGAGCGTTGGTGGGATGCCCTGCTGGAGCGGCGGAGCGACGACCTGGCTATTTTTCCTGCGGTGCTGGAACTCATGTGTGCCTTGCGCGACGATAAAAACACACCCGAAACCCTCGAGACGCTGTTGCGCGAAGCCTATATGCGCCAGAGCATCCGGGCGGCGCAAAAAGAGGGTTGCCGCCACATTGCCGTGGTCTGCGGGGCCTGGCACACCCCTGCGCTGGCCAAGTTGGAACAGATTAAAGCCAGTACCGACGCTACCTTACTGAAAAGCTTAAAAAAAGTAAAGACCGAAGCGGTTTGGATTCCCTGGTCGTTCGACCGCCTGGCCACCCAGAGCGGCTATAGTGCCGGGGTGATCGCCCCGGCTTGGTATCGGCTGCTGTTTCAAATGGAAGCTAACCCAGATCCGGCGGGGCCATCCGGCGGGGATACCGTCACGCAGTGGCTTACCCAGGCCGCGCGGCTGTTGCGGGAGCAGGACCTGGCCACTTCGTCGGCGCACGTCATCGAAGCGGTGCGGTTGGCCAACACCCTGGCCATCCTGCGCCGTACCACTTGGCCGGGCATCGAGGAACTGCGCGAGGTAGCGGTCACAGTGCTATGCGAAGGGGCCGAAAAGCAACTCGAACTCATTGACCAGCAATTGATTATCGGTGATGTGCTGGGTGCCGTCCCGGACGATCTGCCGGTGCCGCCATTGAAAGCGGATTTTGAGGCCCAGGTGAAAAGTTGCCGTCTGGAGCGCAAGACCCAGGTGGAGAGCCTGACCTTTGACCTCCGCAAAGACTTGCACAATGCCAAAAGCCGATTATTGCACCGCCTCGGCATTTTAGGTATTCCGTGGGGCAGGCTCGAAGCACGCGACAGCACGCGGCGGCAGGGCGGTTTCCATGAGGATTGGCAAATGAAATGGCTGCCAGACTTCGAGATTCGGCTCATCGAAGCTGGTACTTGGGGCAATACGGTACTGGAAGCAGCCAGCAATCGGGCACTTCGCCAAGTGCGCGCCGCTAACCAGCTGCCGGAACTGACGGCCCTGCTCGGCACGATACTAAAAGCTGACCTGACGGTGCTGGTGCCAGACTTGTTGGTTAAGTTGCAGTCGGTCAGTGCTTTATCCAACGATGTGCTGGCCCTGTCCGATGCGGTGCCGCCGCTGGCCGAGGTATTGCGCTATGGCTCCGCCCGCCAACTCAACCTGAGCGCGGTGGAACAGTTGGTGGGAGGTATCGTTCCCCGCGTGGCGGTCCAGTTGCCCGCTGCCTGTAGCGGCGTAGATGGAGATGTAGCGGCTGATATTCTGAAAAAAATACTGGCCATGAACCGGGCGTTGGCCATTTTGGCCAGGCCTGACTACGAGGCATTGTGGCAACAAACGCTGGCTGATGTAGCCGCCAGCAAAACCGCAGCCCCTTTGCTGGCGGGCCTTTGCAGCCGAATCCAGTTTGATAAAAGTGCGCAAAACGCGGCACAGACCAGCCAGACCATGCGTTACCGTCTGTCGCGGGCGCAGGCTGTGGCCGAAGCAGCGGCATGGCTGGAAGGATTTTTGCATGGAAGCGGACTCTTGCTGCTGCATTACACCGAACTGTGGCAAGCGCTCGACCGCTGGGTACAGGAACTCCAAGACGAAGATTTTCAACAGTTGCTGCCGTTGTTGCGGCGTACGTTCAGCCGTTTCGAGGCCCCCGAGCGGGAAAAAATGCTTGATCTGGTCAGGAACGAACGTTCGCCTGCCCATCCTGCTGCATCGCCAGTGGCAGATTGGGACGCGGCCCGTGCAGCATCAGTGGCGGCAGTATTGCAGGCTATTTTGACCGATTAAGGTATTGACTACTTTCTTCCAATATTTCCGCCAGTAGGTTGCCCACTATAATTTGATAACGACATTAAAACCTGGTGCAGAAAAATAATTTGTCAACTTCCTCATCCAGAATGTCATTCCGACGGTAGGAGGAATCTGCCCCGGTGTAATTGATAATCCACCACTTAAGTAGATTCCTCCTAGCGTCGGAATGACAACTCAGATAAGTCACATTGTGCTAATTTATTGTTCACTTGTTCCTAAACGGGTAATCTGTTGCATGGCCAATTCCCCCTGCACCACTTCGCCACCGGGCCACAGTTCATTTAGCATGACCGGCGCAATGGTATTGATCAAGTGGGGAGCAAAGGGCAGTTCGATCTTCACATAATTGTCCGTGAAGCCGTTGAGCAGGGCAGGGTCTTTGTGCCGCTCGAACAGCACGGGTCGCACGGTGCCGAGGTGCTGCTGGTAGAAGCCGCGCCGTTTCATATCCGACAGACCACGCAGGGCCTGGTTACGCCGTTTGCGCTCCTCCAAAGGGACGGTGCCGGGCAGGACGGCAGCAGGGGTGTTGGCCCGCTCCGAGTAGGTGAACACGTGCAGGTAAGACACGTCCAGGTCTTGCAGAAAACGGTAGGTTTCCAGAAAATCCGCTTCCGTCTCGCCGGGAAAGCCGACAATAACATCACAGCCAATACAGGCATGGGACATATGCTGCTTGATCGTAGCCACCCGTTCGGCGTAGAGATCACGTGCGTAGCGGCGGCGCATAGCGCGCAATTGCTGATCGTTTCCCGATTGGAGCGGCACGTGAAAATGCGGCATAAAACGTTGGCTTTCGGCCACAAATCCGATGATTTCACTGGTCAGCAGATTCGGCTCAATGCTGCTGATGCGGAAGCGTGGCACTTCTTCCACTTGGTCCAGTGCGCGAATCAGATCAATAAACAGGGCCTCTTTTTTGATCCGCGTCCCTTCGATGACCGCCGTACCATTGCCGAAATCGCCCAGGTTCACGCCGGTCAGCACGATCTCTTTGGTTCCCCCGGCGGCGATCTGCCGGACGTTGGCCACCACATTTTCGACGGTATCGGAACGGCTGGCCCCGCGTGCCTGCGGAATGGTGCAAAAAGTACACTTGTAGTCGCAGCCATCCTGCACTTTCAGGAAGGAGCGGGTGCGGTCGCCCAAAGAAAACGAGGCATTAAACGTATTCACGTCGCGTACCTCGCCTGCATACACCATGCCCTTGCCGGGTGCTTTGGAGAGGTCGTCCACGTAGTCGAGAATGCGAAATTTCTCGCCTGCCCCCAGCACCAAATCTACCCCGGGAATGTCAGCGATTTCCTGGGGCTTCAGTTGGGCGTAGCAGCCAGTGACCACCACAAAGGCGTCGGGTTGGCGGCGCAGGGCCTGCCGCACGATCTTCTGGCATTCGCGGTCGGCCTGCTCGGTTACCGAACAGGTATTCAGCACATATATGTCGGCTGCCGCTTCAAATTTCACTGCCAAATAGCCGTTGCGCTCGAACAACTGCGCCAGGGCGGAGGTCTCCGAGTAGTTCAGCTTGCAGCCGAGGGTGTGAAAAGCGACGGTACGCGGAGTCATGGGAATACGGAATGCAGAATTAGGAATAAAGGGCTGCAAAAGTAGCGCATTTCCCTTAATACGGAGCCATCAACCCTGACCATCCAGTCTGGGAAATATGTATAAACTTTACCGACTATTATTCCGCACTCCGCATTTCAATCAACCAACCAAGAGCTCGTCAATCTTTTCCAGCAGCCATTTCTTGGGCATGGCCGAAGAGGTCTCGGTGACGCGCTGCCGGAGCTTGGCCAGGGCGGCTTGATCGGATAACGACCTGGCGGTCAATTTTTTGACGATGTGGAGGAAGTTGTTGTACTCGCGCTTTTGGTTTTTGGAAATGACTTTGTTACGCCGTAAAAAAATGCGGAAACTGTCGATCAAGGAGTCGAGGGCCACCGTCTCGTCTAACTCGTAGTAAGTACGCAAAAGCATTGATTTGGCTCCTAAGGCATAGATAACGTCGCTATACTCTACATTTTGCAACAGTTCAATGACTTTTTCGTATCGTCTCAAGTGAAAATACAAATAGGCCAGATTGAAGGAACGCGCATTTTCTCGAATGGCTGTGGGCAAATAAGTAGAGTAATCCTGGATAAATTGCTCGGCCCAAGCAAACTCACTCACACCTAAACTGGAAGTGATAATGTTTTTATATACACCTTCTGATAAATGCCCATCCTCCAATAGAATATCTTGCTCAATAATCCTTTTAAAGATGTTAAATACCGAACGATAATACTCTTTTTTGCCTTGATTAATTTTCAAGGCACAGTAGTTTTGGGCCATGTGATAACTTTCCCGCAGATCCTTATTATCTAGTTCTGGAGCAAACCAGTCCAGCTTGTCCATCAAATCCCGAAAATGCTGTTCTTGGTCAGGCTCATTGAAACAGGCTATTACCTTCAAATATATTTGGATTAAAGCTATTTTGGCAAAACGCTCGTCGGCCAAATACTCCCAGAAACCAGAGATTATTTTCATCTCTTGCTCTGTTGTTCTCGAACCGCGATAAAGCAATAGCGCAATATAAAACCTGAGTTTTTGCGTGAGATAAAAGCACTCCAGGTAAAAGTCGGCGGGGCCTAATTTATCTACATTGGACGCACGATAAAAAATGTTGCGGTGCATATTAAATTGGGCCAGATAGTTAGTGGTAGAACCGATCGGATTGTCATTCAATAGTTTTCCGATCCGCCGTTCTACGCTAACCAAGTGTTTTTTGAGCTCCGGTTGATCGAGCACTTTTTGTAGCTCCAATGCTTCGCCAAGCGGATCTTGGCGACGCGCCTCGTGGACCATAAACTCCAGGGCGAGCTGCGTGAGGTCGGACGCCAATCGGCGCAAATGGGCATCGTCCAAGCGACGTTTTGGGTACAGTGCCGCCCATATTTTTTCCTTTTCCAGTTGACTGGTCGCCGTTTCTCCTTTACGCAGCACTTGGCTCACCAGGTCAAACAATCGCGTGATGTCCTCTTGGTCGTTAAAATAAGGCGACTGTAGGAATTTGTGCAGCCGCGTCATTTCCACTTTGGAAAAAGCCCGGAGCAGAGAGATGAGTTTATCGCTAAACATTATAATTTTGCGTGTGCGCCGTCTGGCCCGATGGGGAGCAAAGTGGACAGCAGGAAGGATATTTTTTTGGTGGCCATGTTGACGTAGTCAAGCATTTTATGCGCAATGATAGGCAACACATTGTTTTGATAGTCATTGCTTTGTTACCGTTACCCATGAATTTATTCGGCGGCAAGTTTACAAAAATGTTGTCGTTTCCTTGGGCAAAAAAACGCATCTTTGTCGGGCCAAAACAGCCTTTGGCCCAACGATTGCAGCACAATGTCCGTCATCTGCGCAAAAATGGAGAAAATGGCCTGTTTCCTACCCATCAACTTTCACTGTCTGGTCCCCAGGAAAACCCTGCTACTGGCTTTTGCCCTTTCCTTATGGGGTGGTAGCCAACTAATGGCCCAATGCGACCGCATTGGCCGGATCATCAGCGTGACCCCCGGCTGCGGAGCCGTGGTGAAAGACCTTGGCACCGGGCAGTTCTTTCGGGTGGTATCTGGTACGGAGGCATTACTGGGCGGCGAGACCCTCCGTCTCGGTGTCACGCCCAGCCTGGAGCCTTCCCCCTGCGCCGTGGACGGGTTGCCCACCATGTCCCTCACCTGCTTGGGCGACCTGGTGGTGGCGGAGGCCCATTTTGACTATTTCGCCCAGCCGGGGAACCCATTGCAGTACATTTTTCAGGCCAAATCCTACCAGCCGGGCCAGACCTATCAGTGGAGTTTTGGCGAGGGGCCATTGACCGACTTTCCAGACAGCACGGCGCAACACACCTTTTCCCAGCCCGGGCTGTACACGGTTTGCCTCAAAATTGTCGACGATGATGGCAAGGTAACCCACGGGTGCCAAGAAATATTCGTGAGCAATCAGGCCGCCACCCTTTGTGGCTACGATGTTTTTGTGACGGCGGTCGGCACCCAACTATACGCCAAATTGTTGCCCCAAAACAGCAGTGCCGGGCCGCTGGCCACTGTTAGCTGGCACAATGGAACCGATGGTACTCTGTTTGGGGAAGCGGCCAGCCTAAACGCCCCCTTGCCTGGCTTTGGTGCCTACTCTATTTGTGCTATCTATGCGGTCAAAGATTCGGCTAACAATACAACCTGCCAGGATTCGATCTGCCAGACCATCCGGCTTCCCGAACCGGGCTGCGCCCAACCGCCACTTGTTAGTCCAGCCCCCCTATGCCCGCTGGAAACCGTACAGGTTTGTGGCTGCGACAATATTACCTACGAAAACGAATGCGATGCCTTGACGGCTGGTCTTGGTACCTGGTGGGCGGGCGACTGTAGCTCTATGTATGGTGCCTGCGTGGCCGATATGGAGATGAGCATCATCGCTGGCGACCCGGAGGTGGGCTACACGGTGCAATTCAACAACCTGTCCACTGGTCTCTTCAATTTAAGCCACCTGGATTTTGGCGATGGCAGCCCCATCTGGGAAGCAACGCAATGGACCACGGTGGTGCATCACTACGCCAAAGGTGCCGTGTACCGCGTTGACTTAAGCACGTGGAAACAAAACGATTGTGCCTCGACGGTCACTAAACTGTTGGTTACCGATGCCTACAACCTGACTGCTGCCAACTGGACAACTAAGCCCGATTATGTGTTGCCGGGCGATGCCAACGGGGATAAAAAGGCTAATGTCTATGACCTGCTGAACATTGGGGTCGGCTATCTCGCTGCCGGGGCACCGCGTCCCCACGCGACTACCAATTGGCTGCCCCAGTCTGCCGCTAACTGGCCCGACCAGTTGCCCTCCGCCTTAAATTATAAGCACCTCGACTGCGATGGCGATGGCATCGTGATGGAGCTGGATGCCGACGTGATTGAGCCACACTACAGCCCGATTGATAGCAACACGGTGTCTGTGTTGCCCGGTTTACCTGCCGTTTGGGTCGAGTTTGACCAGGACACGATTGAAATAGATGCCAACAATCCAACAGCGTTGGAAATCACTGCTTCCGTTATGGTCGGCAGTCCGAATGCACCGGCCTTGGGACTGCATGGTTTGTCCTTTGCGCTGAAATATCCCGAATACGTGGAACATGATCCAGAGGTAGAGTACAAAAACGACTTTTTTGGCATTTCCAACCATATCCTGTGGCTGCCAAAGGATAATTTTGAGCGTCGCCAGCTGGATT
>JAYUXG010000397.1:0-3795 GCA_043753125.1 Saprospirales bacterium
GACTTCTCAATAGACGACGAAGAAGAGATGGAGGAGATATTGTCAGACCCGCAGCTCGAAGCCCTGCAAAAGGCCATGCGCGAACGGGGAATGCGCTACTTCCGGGCCGTGCAAGCTTTTTTGGATACCCGCCGAGACCAACTGGGAGAAAGCCGGATCGATCTGGTGGGTGCGCACCTGGAAGGCCGCGACCAACAGGAACGCAGCGAACTGGCCGAAGCCCTGGAAGTCATCACCTGGTACTTACATTTTATATTTGTGAAAGCCAGCCGGGCACTTAGTGGCCTGGAGGATATGCACGAGGAGCATTGGGGCAGCCACCGCCAAAGTGACGCTAACGGCAGTGCCAAGATCGCTATGCTTGCCGCCCAGCGCAGCATTGGGGCCTGGGAAGTAGTGCATCGCTACTGGCCAGACCAGCAGCATTCGATTGCCGAATTCGTGCAGCAAATCAATCAATTCCGGTCCAGCCTGGAACAATATTTCCCGGATTGGCGCAAATTCGTCCGCCCCGGATTTGATACGGAAGCGGCACCAGCTGCGAAGTTTGGGGCGAACTGAAGGGCGGGCCATTGATTTCCGCCAGGATTTTATCTTTGCGCATGGATATTCTTCCCCCCATCCCTGACCGGCTCTACTCCCCCGCTTTCTTGCTGCTTTGCTTGTCACACGCGCTGTTCGCGGGCAGCTTCAACATGATGATCCCGGAATTGCCGCATTATCTGGCGGGCATGGGCGGTGGGCAATACAAGGGCCTGATTATTGGCCTGTTCACCCTTACTGCCGGACTGTCGCGGCCCTTCAGTGGGAAACTGACCGATACAATAGGCCGCCTGCCAGTGATGTTCATCGGCACATTTGCCTGTGTGGTTTGCAGTTTGCTCTACCCACAATTGTATTTCGTGGCCGGTTTTTTAATCTTGCGTTTTTTGCACGGCTTTTCCACGGGTTTCAAGCCTACCGGTTCATCGGCCTACGTAGCGGATATCGTGCCGCCCGCCCGGCTTGGTGAGGCGATGGGCATTTTGGGCATTAGTCTAAGCGTTGGTGCCTCCGCCTCGCCGCCATTGGGCAGCTGGCTGGTGCAGGTGTTCTCGATCAATGTCTTATTTTACGTGTCGGCTGGCTTGGCCTTAGGCTCGGTGGTCATTTTACTAAACCTGAAAGAAACCTTGCCTACGAAACAGCCCTTTCGCTGGCAGTTGCTGAAGATCACGCGAGACGATATTTTCGATCCACTGGCCTTGCCCGCTGCCTACCTGATGCTGTGTTGCTACTTCAGTTATGGGGTCATTCTGACGCTGGTACCCGACCTGAGCGACCATTTGGGCGTAACCAACCGAGGCGTATTTTTCACCCTTTTCACACTGGCCAGTGTTTCCACCCGCTTTTTTGCCGGTAAATTGTCCGATACCTTAGGCCGGGTGCCGATCCTGGAAGCGTCTGCCCTGTTGATTGGGGTAGGTATGTTGGTATTTGCCAATGTCCATTCCCCAAATGGGTTGTACTTGGCTTCGATTCTGTTTGGCTTGGGTAACGGTATTTTTTCGCCGGCCATCACCGCCTGGACCATAGATTTGGGGCATCCACTGCGCAAGGGCCGGGCATTGGCCACCATGTTTATTGCTTTGGAAGTCGCCATCGGCAGCGGGGCGTTGCTGGCGGGCTGGTGGTTTGCCGATCAAACCAGCCGGATGCCAGCGGTGTTTTACTTTTCGGCAGCCTTGTCGTTTGCGGGGTTTTTATACTTGAAAATTAAAAAGCCATGACCTACACTACCCGCAGCCTGCTTCTCTCGCTCTTGGCTTGCCTCTCGATGGCTCTGTTTGCGCAATCGCCGCAGTTTGTAGGCCAACAGTCCTGGATTACGTGGGTGTTTTTGCTGGCTACATTTGCTTTGAGCGGCAGTGGTATCTGGCTGGGGTGGCGGGGCGCACGAGGGGAACGCAAGTTGCGGGTTTGGCTCGCGCCGGGTGTCAACGCTTTTCTCCTCGTGATCTTTCTGGCTTTCTTGTTGCTGTTCTGGTGGGGCTTGTCGCGGCTGCGGTAGGGACGCACCCGATATTATATCTATAGGTCGCTGTACTCCATTTGCCTATCGCTTATTGCCCATTTGCTTTTCTATCCCTCCACCCGCATCGGGAAAGTCAGGATAAAACTGCTGCCCTTGCCGGGTTCGCTGCGCACATCTACCAAGCCCTTGTGGGCGGTCATTACCGCTTTTACATAGCTCAGACCCAGCCCAAAGCCCTTTACATTGTGGATATTACCGGTATGTACGCGGTAAAACTTGTCGAAAATGTGCTTTCGGGCTTCTTTACCAATGCCAATACCGTGGTCTTGCACGGTTACTTCCAAGCCCATTGGCACGGTGCGCGTGCAAACCACGATCTCCGGCTTGTCCACGCTGTACTTATTGGCATTGTCCAATAGGTTATGGATGATACTGGCAATGTGCGTCCCATCGCCCTGGATGATTGGCCGGTCCGATTGCAATTCGGTGCGCAGAGTGCCCTCCCGTTTTTCCACTTGCAGACTGAAATTGGCCACCGCCTGCTCGATCACCTCGTGCATATTCACCTCCGTCAGACGCACCTGAAAATCTTTTTTATCGATCAACGCCATTTGCAGCACCCGTTCTACCTGGCTGTTCATACGCCGATTTTCCTGCCGGATAATGTCCACAAAGCGTTTGATCTTGTCGGGATGGCTCATAATCATCGGGCTGCCAATACTGTCGGCAGCCAGTGAAATGGTGGCGATGGGCGTTTTGAACTCGTGGGTCATGTTGTTGATGAAGTCCGTTTTCATTTCACCCAATTGCTTTTGGCGGAAAATCACCTGAATGGTGTACCAAAAACAAAACAGGATGATGCCGGTGAAGACCACGGAAAGGATCAGCGTTTTCCAGACCGAACCCAACACCAGGCTCGTGCGATTGGGGAAATAAATGGACAGATAGCCGGGCGATTCGATGTCCTGCTGGAAAAGGGCGACTCGATAGGGCGAACTAAACAGGGTGGGCGCTCCGCCGTGCGAGATTTGCGGGCTGCTGTCTTCCACCACGAAATGATCGTTGACCACTACGTAGCTGTTGCGTGATTTGGAATACACCCCGTACTGATACTCTGAGTGGATGCCCCGGTTGTTCATTTCTTCGCTAATGGATTGGGCCAGCACATCGAGGTGCAGGCGTTCGGCCAGCGGCTTGCTATCCACCAATTGGCTGACCTTCATGTATTCCCACATGGTCACGTTGTCCTCGAAGCCCTGGCCTTTGATGGGCGTCGTGTTGGTGGGATTGGGCAAGCTATCGGTGCGGGCGACTTTACGCAGTGCATAGCCGTTTTCAAGGTATTTGGCCGCTTGGCGGATGTTACGATTGGCCTCTCCGCCACCCCGCGAGCTGTTGAGGGCTTCCAGTACGGTGGCATTTTCGTAATACTGTAGTTTGTCGGCTACGCGATTGAGAGCGGCATACACATTCTTGTCGAACTGCTCCTCATTGAGACCAATATTCCAGCCGATCCAATAGATTTGGAGGCAAACCAGGCCGATGAGCGCAGTAGACATCAGGCCAATGATCAAACGGATGCGACGAGGATTCATGGAAGGAATTTGCTAACGTGCCAATCTAAATATGCTGTAAATTAAGTTTTTTTCGACTATTTGAAGATGCAATTATTTGATCAATTGCCTGATTATCAATTGCTTTGGTCGAATACTCATATCCTCAAAAGATTTTCCAATTCGAGTGGTGGCACGGGTTCTGCCAGGTTTTTCTTTGAAAAACCT
>JAYUXG010000398.1:0-3792 GCA_043753125.1 Saprospirales bacterium
GGCGGCTTCGGTCAGGTCGGCACTTTCGGGCAGGATTTCGTTCCAGGTGGCCCGGTTGTCTACCCAAATCGCAATGGCAGCTTGGAGGGCGACCAATTCGTCCGCTAGCGGCAGGATGCGGGTGCTGAATTCGTTTTCGAGTTGGCTGCCGGGGTTTTGCCGGTCATAAGTAGCCGTTGGGTGGGCCAGATCAGTGGCCTGTAGCGGCATGGCGTTGGCAAAAAGGTCGCGTAGGGTTTTCACCAACGTTTCAAACTCGAAAAACGTCAAAATCCCGGTATCCCACAGCTCGTCGCGTTGCTGCGCCTGAAGGATGATCGACCTAATTGTTTTCTCTGGATTCTGTCCCTGTAAAAAACGTACTACGCGATTTTCCAGTTCAGAAACGGCGTTTTCTCCCTGAAAATTCAGCAAAAACAGCACATCGAGCGGCTGGATAGCCAAGTCTGCCAACGAGACAATGGTCTCGAAACCATCCTCCCCGATCTGGTAGGCGACCATGCAGCGGATGTTGGTTGGGTTGCCCATCAGGTCGCCAAGCCAATAATTGAGTGAGGGTTCAGCCAACGCGCGGGGGGTGGGTGAATCCGGCCAGTTGAGCGGCACTTCGCTGGTCTTGCGCGGGAGGAGGGGCAGCACTACGCGTTGGGTGACCACCGTACCGGTACGCGGCGTTTGCACGATCTGCGGGTCGGGAATGGCCCGGCCTTCCGCGAGTGCCGACACCACCGCCGCTGCCCGGACGTGGTTGCCCTGCACCAATTGATAGACGCTTTCCGAGAGGGCCACGTCACCCACCGCATCCATCGCGTCGGCCATGCGGTCGATTTCTTTGAGCAACACCCGTAAAGCCATGTTGTTACCGCCATCGTTCAGTATCAAATCGCGAATAGCGGGCGGCGTGTGCTCGAAGTTGTTTTGCGTGAGCAGATCGTACAAGATCGCGCCCGGCGGAAACTCTAGGTCTTTGATCACCGCATTTACTTCTTCCAATAGGGTCAGGCCGTTGACCACGTTGGCCACCGAGGTAGTGGCACCGTTAGCAACATCTTCAATCGGCACCACCAGCGGATATTTTAGCCGGAACGGCAGGATGAACTTGTCCATTTCGGCCTCTTGATAACGCTCGTGCAGGCCGCGCTCGAACTGGTAGCCGAGCAGGGCACCCAGTTCGTTGCCATTACGCACCCCGTCGATCAAGTACAGGGCCGAGCGCACCCGCGCCGACGATAGATTGACCGAAAAACGGTTGGTCAGGTTTTCCTCCGACGCTGCATTAGCGCGGTAGCCCGCCCGCAGGATGGCTGCCGCAATGGCCTGCCCAGTCGAAGGGGCATGGATAAAGCCTTGATTCTCTTTGTCTTGAAAAACAGGCTGCCCGTTTTTACCCGCCAATTCCGGCGGCACATCGGGAGCCTCCGTGCGGGTCGGGGTGGGCCGTAGGTCTTCGAGCCAACCATAGGCACCGAGGTAAATGCCCGTGCTTTGCGCCGCCCGCACCTCCGCCAGTCGCCGGTTGGCCAAGCCGAGTACCCAGGCATCCAAGCGGTGGTTGCATACGTCCAGGTGTTCGGCGAGCAGCTGGGTCAGTTCGCGGACGGGCTGTTGGCGCAGGTGACGGATGGCATCCAATATTTCGCCCATGCGCCGTTTGGGCGTTTCGTGCGCAGCATGACCAGCATATTCGGAGAAAATATTCGCCTCGTTGAAGACATAATCGCCCATGTTTTTGGAACGTGCGCCCGCCGACAGGTGCTGGAAAAGCGGGAACCCAGTCAGTATCCGCCCACCGGAACCGTTCATGTCTTCCAAGTCTTTGACCAACCAAGAATGACGGCTCACGTTGTAGAATTTGCTATTCAGCACGTTGCGTTGCAGCGCAAATTCCGGGTTGGCCAACTGGCGACGATAGATGCCGTCAAAGAAACCATCGGCCTGTAGAATATCGAGCGAGGCTTCGGTGGCGGCCTCGAGCAGGCTTTGCTTGAGCAGCAAAAACAGCAGATTATTGGCCGGAAAAATGGGTTTATCGGTCTCACCCGTCCCATTGATAAGGCTGTACAGGTTGCGGCCCGACTCCACTGCATCCAGCAGCCACTGTAGGTAGTCATGGTTTTCACCAGCCAGTAGAGGCATCAGGTCTTCCGGTTTTGGGGTCAGGGCGACCAATGGACTGTACACCTCAAAGTGTTTTTCCATCATCCGCTGCCGGAAAATCTGGGCGCGGTCCACTTGGTTGTGCAAGCGCATGGTTCGCCAACTGGCGTTGGTAAAAGCATTTACCGACGGGTCAATTTCATCCACAAATTCGAACGAACCGGCAAAAACGCCGCTGGTCAGGAGGGCACCAAACGTTTTTTTAAGGCTGTCTGCGCTGAATGCTGCGCCAGGTGCCATATCCAGTACAGTCGGGTCGCTAAGCACTTTGTTGCGTTTGGCCATATTGACGGCAAAACGTACGTGAAACTCCACCGACGAGGCATTGAGGCCCAGCATTTCCATAAAATGCTTTTGCGGGTCGTTAGCTCCCACGTTGCCCGCGTGTTTCGCGTGGGTTTCCTGAATTTGGGTGAAAGCAGCGTTGGCCAATTGTAAAAATCGCTGCAAACGGATGTCGAAGCGCAGCCGCAACGTGGCTTCTACATCCGCCCCGTCAGTACGCGCCTGCCCCGTCGTGAGGGGCGGCAAATGCCCTATATCGGCTCCCGGCGCAAATTTCATCCGCGAAAAGGCGGTGGTCGTCAAGAAACCATACGGCTGCCGCCCGATGCGCAGGCTCGGCAAAATGCCCCGCGCGGCGACGTTTTCGGTGAAGAAAGTCCGGGTGCGGGCCACATTGTCCACGGTCATCACCGTGTTCCACATTTCCGTCAAATAGTGACCCAGGGTGCCATGCCATAGGGCTTGGTGCATGGCAAAAGCACTGCTTATTGTTCGCCCATCGGCCTTCAAAATGTGTTGAAAGGTAGTAACGGGCAGGCCCAGTGCCGCAGTGAGGCGGCGACCGTCGGTGAGGGCGAATGCGGTCGGCGGCGTGGCCTGCGGAAAGAGCGGTGCGGACATTTCTACCTTTTGGCTCAACACTGGGTCGCTGTCCAAGCGCACCCAACCGGAAGCCTCGCCCTCGGTATGGTTAGTGGGAGTGTCCGGCGGCAAAAAGGCCAGCCCCAGTGGGGAATAGTGATGACTATCAAAGAGTTGTTTCAGCTCTCCGGCGGCTTGGTCGAAGGAGGAGTCGCGGATGCCCAGCACGAAAAGTTGGTCGAAACCGCGCAGTTTTTGCTCCCGTGTGAGCGGCACCACCAGTCCCATGCCTTTGCGTTGGGCTTCTTCGAAATCGGTCATCCAACGAATGCCCTCTTCTGGTAGGAGGTCGCCGTTGGGCGTGCGGGTCCAGTCGGGCACCTCGCCGTTGAGGGCGGGCTTCACGCCCATGGGCAGGTCGGCGGGGACGGGATTACCGACCACGATGTGCCGAAATTCGCCGCCGTTTTTGGTGACCACCACGAAACGGTCCGGCAATACCGGCGAGGTCGGTGTTTTCGTGATATTGCCTTCACGCAGTGTATTTTCCGGGGAAACGAACGGCTCTTCGGGGAAACGCCGACCAAAGGTATCCGCATCCAAAGCCTGAATATTGCGCAGCGTATCATATAAAGTCTGAAAAGCGGCAATGCGCTCGGCCATTTTTTGGAAAACGGCGGAAAACTGCTGTTGTTGGGCCGGGGTAAACCCTTCGAGCCGCTTGACGATCTCGCCAATGCGCACGCCGATACGCTGTAGGTGGGTGCC
>JAYUXG010000399.1:0-9205 GCA_043753125.1 Saprospirales bacterium
CTTTCCCTGACCCTCGTCTCGGCTCAAAACATCCGATCGTACGAGCGTGCTGGTGATGATGCTTTCCAACAGAAAGATTATGCTTCCGCCGTGCAGCACTACGGTGTGGTGCTGGAGCGCGATGACAACAACTTCGATGTCTGGTGGAAGTATGGGGAAAGTGCCCGGCTCTATTCCGCTTACCCGGAGGCGGAAAAAGCGTACCGCAAAATCAGCGTGTCCCGTAAAGCCCATGAAGAATTTCCAATGGTGGACTACCGGCTGGGCGAGGTGAAAAAAAGCCTGGGCGACTATGAATCCGCTGCCAATTATTTCGAGAAATTCTTGCAGCAACCGCCGCAGGCAGTCGGCAATTTGGTGGAGAAAGTGCAAAGGGAACTTGATAATTGTCGCCAAGCCCAAGCAGCAGCACCTCCTTCCGAGACCTTGACCATCAAGCATTTAGGGAAGGAAGTCAATAGCCCTTACAGCGATTTTGCCCCCATCATGGTCGGCGATACCCTGTTTTTTTCCTCCTACCGCTTCGACCAGAAGGGAAAGCGCGGCGGTGAGAAACGTAAGATTACACGGGTGATGATTTCTTCCAAAGGTGGTCGCGCCCGCGAGCCAGGACGCGGCTTCCCCATTGCCGACACGGCCCATATAGCCCACACGGCCTTTTCTCCCGACGGACACTATATTTTTTTTACAGTCTGCACCAACCTGAATGCCCTCGACATCCGCTGCGAGCTGTGGCTCACTGTGCTGGACCGGCGCAACCGCTGGCTGCCTCCCGTGCGCTTGCCCGAGCCAGTGAATATGCCCGGCTACACCAGTACCCAGCCGTCCATTGGCTACGATAAGGACGTGGAGGGACCAGTGCTTTGGTTCGCCAGCGACCGTCCGGGCGGGCGCGGCAAGCTCGATCTGTGGTCAATGCCCCTGGATACCAATTTCTTTTGCCCCTGCAATCTGCCCTTGCCGGGTAAAAAAATCATCCATTTGCCCGATTTCCAGGCACCGGTGAACGCTGGCGACCTGAACACCATCGAAAATGATGGTACACCCTTCTTTTACGCCAATACCCAACAGCTGTATTTTAGTTCGGATGGTCGGCCAGGACTGGGTGGCTACGATATTTTTTCGGCGCAAAAAAAGGGCAAACGGCTGGCTGAGCCGCAAAATCTCGGTGCGGGCCTGAACACCAGTTATAACGACCTGTATTTCTACCTCAAAAATGACGGCCAAAACGGCTACCTGAGCAGCAACCGGACCGGCTCTTTTTACCTGGACGAGGCCAATAAAGCCTGTTGCAACGACATCTTCTCCTTCCGTTTGCCGGAGTCCGTACAACCGCCTGTGGTAGTGCAGACCAAGACAGCTGCCACGCCAGTCCCGAATACCAATATGCTTTTGACAAAGCCACTACCGTCTACTACGGCCTCTGGGACCAAGTCCGTCGGATTGGAGGATTTCAAGGGCCTGCCGCTTTATTTCGACAATGACGAGCCGGATAAGCGCACCCGCCGCACGGTCACGCAGAAAACCTACGAAGAGACCGTTCTGGACTATTTGGAGCGCCAGCGCGAATACGACGAGCATTTTGCCACCGGATTGACTGGCTCCCAGCAAGAGCAGGCTGAAGGCCTCGTGGACGATTTTTTTGAAAATGACATCCGGCGAGGCTACGACCGATTGGGTCAACTTTGTGATCTGCTGTTATCTCGCTTGCAAAAGGGAGAAACCTTGGAAGTCATGATCAAAGGCTTTACCAGCCCGCGGGCCGAAACGGCCTACAACCTTGATCTGGGCAAGCGCCGCATCAGTAGTGTGCGCAATCAGTTTGCCATTTATGCCGATGGTGCATTGCAATCTTATCTACATAACAAGCAGTTGAAAATTACGCAGACTAGTTTTGGCGAGACGACCGCCCGCCACGACATTAGCGACAATCTCACCGATGAGCGCAACTCCGTGTACCATCCCGACGCCGCCCGCGAACGCCGGGTGGAGATCGTGGAAATCCGCGTAAAAAACTGATTAAAAATATTTTGCCGTTTCCAGCCTCATTCTTTTAAATTTGCCGCCAATGAAGCATAGCACCCTGGCAACAGGTGTTCCATGCCCCTGTTGGTGTGCTAATTTTCAAAACCAAATCACAACCTGGATTTTGGCTAAAAAACGTATTGTTAAAGACTATGATGCCCTTGCAGAGGATATTGTCCGACTGGTAAAAATGAAGTACCATAGCGGATATGCAGAGCATTTGATTACCTATTCCAATAAAGATGGTAAAAAAGTATCCGCGCTGCCCTTTGAGGCGGACGATGCCCACTATCTCATCCGCATGACCGTGACTGAGGCCAAGCGCCTGGTGAAAGAAGACGTGGACTACGACGAAGATGGACAACTGCGCGAAGATTTTGCCGAGGTAGAAGTGGACGAAGAATTCGACGGTGATGGCGAAGACGATGATGAAATGGCCAATGGCTCGTCCGATGAAGATGACCACATTATCGTGACCCGCCGCCGCGACGAAGATGGAGAAGACATCCCCGATGACACGGAGTACTAAATCAGGGGGGCAGTAAGCAATAGGTAAAACGCACATGGAGCATCCATTGCCCAGAGGTGTACTTGTGGCTTGGCAGCGACCATTGAATATTGCCTGTTTAAAAATAAACCCACTGCAAGACGCAGTGGGTTTATTTTTTTGCCCTGTGCGGTCTTACACCCCCAACAACACGGCTGTTTTTGATTTCTGGGCCTGAGTTCTTGCAAAACGCGCTTTGCTTTTCTCGCCTTTTTGCCCATTCCCCGTTACCGGTTGCCGGTTGTCTTTTTATTTTTTTTACAATGCTGTGGTGGTTACGTTTTTTTACATCTTTGCCACTGCCAACTGGGAATATTATTTTCCGATGAAAATGATTCACGAACTTATCTTCTATCTATTTCAATCTGAACCGACATGAGTGTGGCTACAAATACTGTAACCAACAATGCCAACTTTCAAAAACCACTGCTCAAAACCCGCGAAATCTGGAACATGAGCTTTGGCTTCCTGGGCATCCAAGCGGGATTTGCATTGCAAAATGGCAATGCCAGCGGAATACTCCAGCGCTATGGAGCCAGTGTACACGAATTGCCCAGTTTTTGGTTGGTGGCTCCCATCATTGGCATGATCGTGCAGCCCATCATCGGACACTATTCTGACCATACTTGGGGTCGCTTTGGTCGGCGAAAGCCATACTTCCTAGCTGGTGCCATAGCAGCCTGTTTTGGTATGATACTGATGCCCAATGCCGGACTGCTGGCGGTGGCTCTGCCAGCGGTGCTGGTCGGTGCAGGCATGCTCATGGTCATGGATGCCTCTATCAATGTAGCGATGGAGCCATTCCGAGCGCTGGTGGCTGATAAGCTACCGTCGTCGCAACGAACGTTGGGCTTTTCCGTACAAACGGCACTGATCGGGCTTGGGGCGGTAATTGGCTCGTTTCTGCCGTGGTTTTTGGCCAAACAGGTCGGCATTGCCGATACGGCTGGCGAGGGCATGGTGCCTGAAAACGTCAAGTGGGCTTTTTATATCGGTGGAGGTATCCTGCTATTGGCTATCTTGTGGACGGTGTCGACTACCCGTGAGTACCCGCCGGGCAACGACACACCCTCCAAAAAAGAAGGCTTGGGAGCGATTTTCAAAGATTTTGCGGCCATGCCAAAGACCATGCGGCAGTTGGGGGCCGTGCAATTTTTTTCCTGGTTTGGGTTGTTTGCTATGTGGGTATTCACTACGCCTGCCATAGCAAGCCATGTGTACGGTTGCGCAATAGATGACACCTCGTCGCAGCAATACAGCGATGCGCAGAATTGGACAGGGGTTATTTTTGGCGTGTATAATGCGGTGTCTATGGTATTCGCGTTACTGCTGCCGACTATCGCCAGTCGTTTGGGCCGTAAGCAGACCCATGCCATAGCCCTTGTCTGCGGTGGACTGGGTCTGATTTCCATCTACTTTGCTACCTCTCCCGCCTTTCTCCTTGCGTCAATGATTGGAGTAGGTATTGCCTGGGCCAGTATCCTCGCTATGCCCTATGCCATGCTGGCCGGTGCTTTACCAGCCCATAAGATGGGAGTCTACATGGGTATTTTCAATTTTTTCATCACCATTCCCCAAATTATCAGCGGCGTAGTCAACCGCCCGATCATGAAGTATGTATTTGGCAATCATGCGATTTACGCCATCTTAATGGCCGGAATTTTCCTACTGCTGGCCGCTATTTCAGTGCGTTTTGTGGAGGATAAGGATGACGTGGTTGGGCCGCAGGTGGCTACCCTGAATACGCCGTTGTAAGTCCAGCGTGGTGGCATACTTTTTTGATGCAGTAGTACGGGTTTGCCTTGCTTGTACTTTTTCTGAGATAATTTGGCAAGGTCGTTTTCAACAGGATTTTGATTTTCTTATTTCACCTAAATCTTTATAAAATGGATACCAACTCGTTAATTTTCACACTTATTATCGGTGCTGTCTGCGGCTGGCTGGCCGGCGTAATCCGCCAAGGCTATGGTTTCGGTTTGATTGGCAACATCGTCGTCGGAATTCTTGGTGCATTTATTGGTGGCTGGTTGTTTCGGGTATTAGGCATCGGACTAGCTGGTGGAATAGGCGGTACGATCATTACGGCCGTCATCGGAGCGCTCTTGTTGCTTTTCCTGATCGGACTGGTGCGCAGAGCGACCTAATAGTCCTTTAGAAATGATTTTTTTGCCTGAACTTTCCGGGGGCGTTTCGCCCTCGGAAAGTTTTTTTATGTCCCTGCCTGAACTATGAACTATAAATGTCCTGATGATACCCCTGCTGACTGCTCCACCAGTCAACTGCTCCACCAGTTAACTAATCAACAGCAATGCGCCCTCTCTCCCTCCTGCTCCTGCTAAGCTACTTATTGGCTTGCAAAAACTATATTGGCAATCCCCATTCCCAGGTAATGACGGCCCGTACCGTACCAGCCCTGCCACAGGACGATCTACGCACGGAACCGGCCAACTGGTGGGTCGGGATGCAGCATCGCCAAGTGGAAATATTGCTCCAGTACCCACAATTGTCCACTTATACACCCACTTTGGGCAAATCCACGGGCGTAAAATTGCTGAAAGTAGAAAAAGGCGACAGCCCAAACTATTTATTCATTACGCTGGACATTGGTGTAAAAGCACCCCCGCAACGGGTGCCGTTGGTCTTTACCAAAGGCAGCAGCACCTTTACCCATGAGTTTCCGCTGCTGGCTCGTAACGACCAGCCAAAAGCGCAGGGAACAGGTACCCAGGATGTAGTGTACCTGATTTTTCCCGACCGATTTTCCAACGGTGACCCCACCAACGACAACGTGGCGGGGATGCTACAGGGTTTGGAACGCGATTCGCTGACGGGGCGACATGGGGGCGACTTGAAGGGTATCACCGACCACTTAGATTATTTGGTTGATTTGGGCGTATCAGCCGTCTGGCTTAACCCGGAACTAGAAAACGACCAACTCCGGGCTTCCTACCACGGCTATGCACTGACCGATCATTACCGGGTAGATCGGCGGCTTGGTAGCAACCAAGAACTCCGCAACTTGGTCAAACAATGCCATCAACGCAACATCAAGGTCATTCGGGACGTAGTACTGAACCACATTGGCGATAACCATTACTGGATGAAGGACTTGCCGACGCAAGATTGGGTAAATCAATGGCCTGCCTTCACCCGTACCACTTATCGCGCTCCGACGCTGGTGGACCCTTATGCCTCGACCGCCGATCTTCGGCTTTTTCAAGATGGCTGGTTCGACAAACGAATGCCCGACCTAAACCAGCGCAACCCACACGTGGCGAACTATCTAATCCAGCAGGCCATTTGGTGGATAGAGTACGCAGGCTTCGACGATCTGCGCATTGATACCTATACTTACTCTGACCAAGCCTTTTGCAGCCGCTGGTGCCGGGAATTGTTGTTGGAATACCCCAAATTGGGGATGTTTGGCGAGGTGTGGGAAAATGCGGTGCCGGTGCAGGGGTTTTTTGCCGATAATCAGCCAATGGGCCGGGCAAAATTTGACTCCAACCTGCCCGGAGTAGTGGACTTTCAACTTTGTTTTGCTATCCAGGAAGCCCTGACCCGCGAGCAGGGCTGGACGGAAGGAGCCTCCAAAATTTACTACACCCTGGCGCAGGACTACTTCTACCAGGACCCTTTCAAAAACTTGATTATGCTTGATAATCATGACTTTACAAGGTTTTATACCACCATCGGCGAGAATTTTGACAAGTACAAAAGCGGTATGGCCTTTCTGCTGACTATGCGTGGTATTCCACAAATCTACTACGCTACGGAAATACTCGCTACCGGCAATGAGGCCCCCTCACACGGCAATATTAGAAAGGACTTTCCGGGCGGCTGGCCGAGTGATCCGTTCAATAAATTTATCGCTGCCGGGCGCACAGCGCAGGAAAACGCGGCCTATGACTATGCCCGCGCGCTCATTCGCTACCGTCGGGCTACTCCGGCCCTGCAAGGCGGCAAGTTGATACAGTTTGTGCCGGTGGACGGTGTGTATACCTACTTCCGCTACGACGCGGCCAAAACGGTGATGGTGGTGATGAATACGGCCAACCAGGAGAGGACGGTGGACACGCAACGTTTTGCCGAGCGGATGCAGGGGTTTACGGGCGCGCATGATGTGGTGACTGGGGCGCGGGTAGGTGATTTGTCTAGGTTGGTGTTGGGGAGGAACTCGGCGGTGGTGTTGGAGTTGGAAAGATGATTTACTGCCGCTTCACCAAAATCTTATGAATCCGCCGCCCATCCATCTGCACTACCTCAAAATGTAAGTCATGCCAATCGAACTGGTCGCCCTGCTTGGGCATGGCATTTACGCGGGCGATGACAAAGCCACCCAGCGTAAGAAAATCGGCATCTGAAAATTCGTCGTTCTCCATTTCAAAGGCCCGCAAAAACTCGAAGAATGGGTATTGTCCATCCGCTAACCACGTCCGTTCGTCCTGTTGCACAATCTTGTACTCGTCGTGGTCATGTTCGCTCACGTCGCCGACCAGCGCATCCAGTATATCATCCATGGTGATGATACCTTGGATAGTGCCGAATTCATCCACCACAATGCCGTAGTGGAAGCGGCGGTGCCGAAAATCGTCCAGAAGCTTATAGGCCGAAGAGGAGCCGGGCGTATAGACGGGTTCCTGCAAACTTTTTTGCAGGTGAAAATCCGGGACATCCATTTGCAAAAACAAATCCTTGACCGACACTACGCCCAGTATCTCGTCCAAATCGCCATCGGCCACGGGATACACGTTGTAAATCTGCCCACCGATTTTCTGGCGAATAGCCGCCGGGCTGTCGTTCAAGTCCAACCACACGATGTCGCTGCGGTGGGTCATCAGCGAGCTCACTTTACGGTCGCCGAGCGCAAAGACGCGCTCTACGATGTCCTGTTCAATCTCCTGAATTTCCCCACTTTCGGTGCTCTCCGAGATCATGCTCTTGATCTCGGCTTCCGTGACTGCACCATCGGTTTTGGCGCGGATGCCAAAAATACTGATTAACAGGTCATTGCTTTTGGTCAATAGCCAGACAAAAGGTGCGGTGATGCGCGACAATACATACATCGGCACCGCTACCATACTGGCAATGGTTTCCGGGAAGGTCAGCCCAATACGCTTGGGGAACAACTCGCCCAGCACGATGGACAAGTAAGTGGTCAGCAGCACCACGGAGCCGAGGGCGATGCTTTCGGCATGAGGCTTCAACATGGGGAGATGCGCCACCAAAAACTGCTCTACTGGCACACTCAGGGTCTTGCCAGAGTAAATACCGACCACCAAGCTGACCAGCGTGATGCCGATTTGTACAGTCGACAGGAAGCGATTGGGCGACTCCGACAGCGCGAGTGCTTTCTTCGCGCCCTTACTTCCGCGTTTGACCAGGGCCTCCAACTTGAACTTGCGGGAGGAGACCAAGGCTATTTCGGACATCGAGAAGATGCCGTTGAGGAGGATTAGGAGAATTAGGAGGAGGATGACCATGTGGGGAGTAAAAGTGTTTTTGTTGGGGCGAAGATAAGATGTGCAGGATGCACCCTGCCGTGAAATAGTTTTGCGCAAAGATGCAGGGATTTGATGCGATGACCTGCAAACGATTATCCGCGGAGGGGAATGGCAATTTCTCCACTTCCAATACGGCGCACATGGATTTTTGGGACAAAGTTTTTGACGATATGAATGGAAGGCTGGCCAATGTTTACCCGGAAGCTTGCAGCGATTGCACCGACCATTATCCCAATCTTCACCTTGAATTTGTACCGAACTACATTGACGTAAAGGATAATCTTGCCTGGGACCATACCAATGATCCACAAATAACTACCTACAACAGCGGCAACAAATGGTATCTTAATTGTATTGATGCCTTGGCTGCGCAGAGCAGTGACTGGGAAGACGGGTAAATGCTATAGTCACTACCGACGGTTATTGGTATGATCAATACCTGAATCACAATCCCACCAACTCGGACATGGCTGGTCTTGGCTATCAATATGCCTATTCCGGTTACTAGTATTCCAATAGCGCAACGACCAATCTTGCGAAATCGTCCACTTGGCATGCACCAGATCTATATCTTTGGTATATGAACGGGTTGGAGCACTATGGCGAGGGGTGGATTAATAGCGAACTGGTATCAAAACAAAAAATTGATTTTCAATGATTTGGGAAATGGGTTTTACTGTTTGTCTAAGTTTTTCTATGATCTAATTAATAAGGCGCAACAAGGTTAAAGCAGCGGCCATATAGGTAAAAGCGAGATGATTGCGGGCATAGACTTCGTAACGGGTGACCAATCGGCGATAGTTATCCTCCCAGGCAAATGCACGTTCGTTCACGTATCGTTCCAAATAAACAGTTTGAATGGGGGCTACGGCTTTTTTTCCTGAATTGCGCGGATTGCATTTAATGTTCGGCGCAAAGTTGCACGCTTGACACATCTGGAAGTTCCCCTTGCTATCAAAACCGGGGTCGAGGTTGAGGGGCGTGTCCTGCTCTATAGTAATGCCCAAGGCGAGGAAAAGGGCCATCATTTTCGCCAAGGCAGGCTTGAAAAGAGGGGAATCATGTATGTTTACGGGATATAAAGGACTGATGTACAGTAAATTGCCCTTTCGGTCGGTGAAGACTATGC
>JAYUXG010000400.1:0-21317 GCA_043753125.1 Saprospirales bacterium
GACACTTTTACCGCATCCTCTGCGGTCATGGTCTCGTCCACGTAAGGAGCATTGTTCCAAATACGCTTCAACTCGAAGTAGTACAGGCCGCGTAGAAAACGGGCCTCTGCAGTGATGCGGGCCTTGTCACCTGCGGTCACGGTTGGATCGGTCGTGGTGCCGACAAGGCGCAGCAAGGTATTGCACCGGGCCACCCCCTCATAAGTGATCCGCCATTTTTCCCCGACCAGACCGTTGTTTGGCAGGGTTTCATAGCGCTGCACCGGATTGACGACCGTTTGGTCACCAGCGTTGGTGCCTTTGTTGGCCTCGCCGCCCAGGACACTGCCGTGTACCCAGTTGCCCATGCCGGAGTAAAAGCCGGCCGCCCGGCCGGTCAGGATGCTGTAACAGCCAACGAGCAGACCATCAAGGCCCTTTTTGCTGCTCAGCACTTCCTGGGTGAGCGACCCATTAGCCGGCACTTCCAGGAAGTCCTTTTTGCAGGCGGATACCACGAAATTCAATGCCAGAATGACACAGAGGGCGGCAAACACCTTGGTGATATGATTGAATGAATTTTTCATGTTTTTTCTTTATAATGTTGAAAAAATGGTAAAGTCTAGAAGGTAACCCCTAAGCCAACCACAACACTGCGAGTGACTGGATAGTTGCCTACGTCAATACCAAAATTGGTATCTGCGGCTCCACCCACTGCTGGGTCCAGACCCTTGTACTTGGTAAGAGTGAAGAGGTTGTTCGTACCGACGTAGACGCGGGCACGCGACACGTTTACCCGACCAGGCAATACGTTGGCCAGGTTATAGCCAATGTTGAGATTCTGCATCCGCAGGAAGGAACCGTCTTCCACATACCAAGAGTTGGGCTGGGTATTGGTGCTAAAGTTGGAAGCATCCTCGAAAATAGGTGCCTCTGCGTCCAGATTGTCGGGTGTCCAGGAATTCTTGACCCGTGCATTGATAGCCGCGCCCCGGAACGAATTGTAAAAATCACCGTACCACTTCGACATATTAAAGATCTTATTGCCGAGTGAAGTGTACAGGTAAGTCTCTACGTCCAGCATACCGAAAACTACTTTCAGGTTAAAGCCACCAGTGAATTTAGGCACTGGGCTACCGATGTACGTCCGGTCAGCGGCATCGACTACACCATCGGGACGGCCCGTCAGTTTGCCACTATCGTCCAAGCTGTTGAGATCGGCGTAGCGGAAGCGACCTGGAGCAGCACCGGCCTGCGTAGGGGCACTAGTCACCTCAGCCGCATCCTTAAAGTATCCAAGTACCTGGTAGCCAAAGAAAGACGAAATGGATTGTCCAACTTCATTACGCACTAGGTTTCCGGCCAGACGTCCGCCGCCTGCGGCATCAAAGTAGGGGATGTTGTCGGCCACCTTGGTAATCTCGTTTTTCAACCAAGACCCAGTCAGCGTTGCTTCGTAGCGGGAATTGCCGCCCAATTTGCCCTTGTTGATGATTTGTAAGTCAATGCCCTGGTTGAGCATGGAGGCTACGTTTTGGGCCGGAGCCTGGGCGAAGTCACCTAACACTTGAGCCAAAGGCACCGCAAAGAGCAATTTGTCAGTCTCTTTTTTCCAAAAATCCACCACGAAGTCGATCTTGCCGTTCAGCAACAGGAATTCCAGACCGATGTTGCTGGTGGTACTAACTTCCCATTGTGCATTTGGATTGCCAACCTGGCCTTGGTAGAAGCCTTCCGCTGCGGAGGTGCTGGAGCCATTGATGTCGTAGGCCGCGTTGCCGAGGCTAGAGGCAAAAGAACTGTACTGGTTGGTCGGACTAACCTGATCGTTGCCCATTTGACCATAACCACCCCGAATTTTGAGGTCTTCGATCCAGGAAACGCCATCCATGAACGACTCGCCGCTTACGCGCCAGGCAGCCGAGATGCCCGGAAATGTTCCATATCGCGTGTCTGGGCCAAAACGGGAAGAACCGTCGCGGCGCACAATGCCGGTCAGGTAGTATTTGTCCATCAGCGAGTAGTGCACGCGTCCGAAGTACGAGCTGTACGTCCAAGGCGTGGCACTGAAACTATTGACCACCCGGCTCGACACGTTGCTCAAAGTAATATAGTCCGTGTTTTGCGAGAAAGGATCGAGACCCGAAGCATTGATATTACGGAATATGCCATCCTTGAGTGCCTCTTGGCCAAGCAATACTTCCAGCCCGTGAATGCCAAACTTCTTCTTGTATTGCAAGGTGTTGGTCGTTACCCAAGAAAAGGAACTACCGCTGAACTCTCCATAACCGAAGCTGCCATTGTTTTCCGAGTTCTCATAGCTCCTCCGGTTGTAAAAACGCCCGGCGAAGGTACCATAGTTCCCTCCGAGGCTGGTCCTGAACGTCAGGTTCTCGAGGATGTCCACTTCTGCATAGACGTTGCCAAATCCACCCACACCGAAACCACGGTTGTCTCTCACTCCATCCCGCTCGGCCACTGGGTTGCGCGGATTGTTGAAGGTCTTAGCCGCTGTGCCGCCATAACCGCCATATTCGTCATACACTGGGATGATCGGAGAAATACGGAAAGCCCCCAAGATGGAGTTTTCGTCTGCCGCGACTCCTGCACCGTCGTTGCCGCCGCCCTGGCCCAGCACTTGCCGGTAGGTGAACTGTAGGTTTTCGCCAATGCGCACCCGTTTGCCCAGGTCAAATTCCGTATTCGCCCGGAAGGTGTGGCGTTTGAATTCATTGTACAACAAAATACCGGACTGATCCTGTAGGCTCAGGCCGAGGTAGTAGCGGGAATTTTCCGTGGACCCGGTAAAACCAAGGTTGTGACGCATCATCGGCGCGGTGCGCGTAATGGCTCCGTACCAGTCCGTGCCTTCCTTGTTGGCACGCACCACTTGATAGATGTTGCCATTGTCTGGGTTGACGTTGTACTTCTTGCTTTCTTCGTCCAAATTCACTTGGCTGGCCGAAAGTCCCGGCACCCCGCCGACATTGATAAAGTCAGGCAGCACTGGGCGGTCGCCAGAGCCGTACTGGTCATGCTTGAACACTGGCGTTTCTCCGTTGGCGGCAGCCGTGTTGCGGATGGCGTTCCAGGTCCAATCAGCAGTCTCCTGCGGATTCAGGATGGCCTGCCCTTCACCCGGATCAGTCCAGCCAAAGAGCGCATCGTAGTTCACTTTGAGCTTTTGTGGCTTTTTAGAGCCTTTCTTAGTGGTGATTACAATCACCCCACTGGCCGCGCGAGCACCGTAGATAGAAGCCGAAGAGGCATCTTTCATGACGGTGGTGTTCTCGATGTCGTCGGGCGACAAGAAGTTGACGTTCTGGGTTGGTACGCCATCCACCACAAAGAGGGGCTGGTTGCCACCAAAAGAGCCAAAGCCCCGGATGCGCACCAGGCTGGCCGTGCCCGGCTGCCCGTTGGTGATTACGGTCAGGCCGCTCACCCGCCCCTGAAGCTGTTGCTCCACGTTGCCGCTGGGCACGACTGCCAAGTCCTTGGTTTTGACCGTGGCCACGGCACTGGTCGTTTGTCGTCGTGTCTCCGTGCTATAGCCGGTCACGATGACCTCGGAGAGGGCCGAGTCGGAATCCTGCATCTGTACGTTCATGCTGGTCAGTACTCCCAAGGGCATTTCCTGGGTAGCAAAGCCGGTAGCCGAGACGACGATGATCGGATTGTCTCCGTTCACCGTGACGGTATAGTTGCCATCGGCATCAGAAACCGTTCCGGTGGTAGTACCCTTGACCAGCACAGTAGCCCCGGACAAGGGACTGCCATCGCTGGAGGTAAGGTTGCCCGTTATCCGGCGTTCTTGCGCCGACAACGAGAGTGCGCCTAAAAAAAAGAGGAGTAACCAGACCACTCCGAATTTAGGGCGTAAGTAAAGCGTTTGATTCATAATGAAGGATGAGTTTGAGTTGAAAAATTAAAAAACGAAGAATATAGTTTTGCAAATGGATTTCAAGGGAAACAAAGAGCAGAATATTAAACAGGCTTTCCAAACAAATCAGCAAGAATATTTTTGCAAGCCGTGAAAACAGATGGTTAAGCGGCACAATGCGTAATATTCTGCCTACTCATCTTGCAGCCCGATCAGAAGGGGCATACGGAAACCAAGCCTAGAAAAGGCGAGACTGGGGGCAAGAAAAATATTCTTTTATTTTTCCCTTGCCAAAGTTCATTTAATTTTGTTTGCGCTTCATTGTATCATTGTGGGACAATGGTACGAAGTTGTGCCAAAATGTCCCAGAATATTCGCTCACTTTTGCAAAAAAAAGATTTCGATGCGACGTGAGGATAACTTTATTGAACCTGCTGAAGAACCTGACAAATTTTTGCCCAGTGTCTCGATTGACTGCGTGATCTTTGGATTTCACGACGAGCAGATCAAGGTGTTGCTGATTAATTTCAAGCACACCGACATTTGGGCTTTGCCCGGGGGGTACATTCGTATGGAGGAAGATATGGACCAAGCGGCCAGCCGCATCCTGCGGGAGCGCACCTCGGTGGAAAACATCTTTTTGGAACAATTCTATGCGTTTGGCCAGCGCGAACGGGTATGTAGGGACCTGCAACAAAGGATTTTTGATGCGTTGGGCATTCCGCTCTCGCCAAGTGCCTGGATTTCCCGGCGTTTTGTCTCGGTTGGCTATTACGCGCTGGTTGATTTCTCCAAGGTAATCCCCAACCCCGACCAACACTTGGAAATATGCTCCTGGTTTGGCTTCGACGAGCTGCCAGTGCTGGCCTTTGACCACTCGGACATCGTACGGAAGGCATTGGCCACCCTCCGGGTGCAATTGGACCACAATCTATTGGGTCTCAATCTATTGCCCGACACTTTTACGATGGCGGAACTACAAAGCCTGTACGAGACCATTTTGGGCAAAAAACTGCTACGCGCCAATTTCCAGCGCAAGATGTTGGGCCTGGAAATACTGGAGCGGGTAGAGAAGCGGTTTTCGGGGCGGGCGCACAAGGCACCGTATTTGTACCGCTTTGCCCCGTCCAAAGAACAGGATTATTTCCAGGAGCAAAGTGCTTGAGGACATCTATTCTCAGCAGTTGATTATTGCCTTTTTCGCACCAAACTATCCATCGGGTAATGTGCCTCCAGCGTGTCGCGGAGCGCATCTGCCCAGTCAATCATCTCTTTGCGCTGCGCTGGGGTTAATTCCGCATCGCGGTGGAGAAGGGTGTACGAGTATAGGGGCATTTCCCCATCGCCCACCATCTCGTTGATTTCTTCCAATTTGTGGTACTGGCGCGGTAGCGGGTAGGCTGCAAATTCAGAGAAGTTGAGGTGGCCTTTTCCTTCGTCTACGTGGTCATGCAACCACAGACCGACGGGCTGTACCTGCGCATACCAAGGGTACTCGGTGTGGTTGCTGTGGCAATCGTAGCAGGCAGTACGTAAGGTGGCCTGTAAAGAAGCAGATACAGCGAATTCCCGTGCAATGTCGTTCGCCGCCTCTCCCGATTGGTTTTTAGCCGGACGGACGAACTGAAGCAGTATCAGGATAGCCAGCAGGCTAAGCAATACAGGACGGATGTATTTTTTCATGCGTATGAGTTTTATTACTTGATATGCACTACCCTACCCTGCTTCGACACCCCGTTTTCATTAAAGGCCTCAATGGCAAAATAATAATCCTGCCCCAAGTTCAGGGCACGGAGTTCCAGGGTCGTGCCAGCATCGGCCCACAGTTGATAGGTTTGGTAGAGCTTGTCGCGGCCAATGCCCCAGAGGATGTTGTAGCCCACCGCGCCCGGCACGGCTTCCCAAGTCAGGGTGGCATCGCGGGCGTCGGCGTGACGTTGCACCTGCAAATTAGCGGGTGTAGCGGGCGCGGTTCCACTACCGTTACCAAAAACGCGGATGTCCGAAATGGCCAGGTTGGGCGTGGGGACGTATACGTTTTCAAAACGAAGGTAGCGCGTTTTCAGCGGGGTCGGTAGTTCATAGTAGAGGTTCGGGCGGTTCTCTTTGACTTGGGAAAAATCGGCCAATGGCTCCCAACGCTGCCCGTCGTGGGAATGCTGCATCTTGAACTGCAAATACACCGTGCTGTCGTTGACGAATATATCCGATTGATAATCAGTGTAGTTCAATTGAAAAGCCTTTACGTCATACTCCTGTTGCAGGTCGATGGTGGCCCATTGTCCGGCGGCGTTGGTACCCGCTACCCAGAAGGACCGGATGTTTTCGTCGGTTAGGTGGCTGGCTTTGAACTCGTTGCGTTCGGTGGAGGCGGTACATGGTTTTTTGTAGGACAGCAGCATCCAGCCGGTGAATAGTTCATCCCTGCTGGTCCACTTTTTGGTGGGCAAGCGATGGGGGAAATCACCGAAACGGGAGTTGGCGAACAATTGTCCGTCCGCGTCGAAACCAGTCGGAAACATATTCATGCGTCGCTCAAAGTTCCAGTTGACCGCCAGCCAAGGGGTGCCAGTATTCCAGTAATTGCCGTACTTGTCCTGAAAGGTATTGCCGTGGCCACAGCCGGTTAGGAAACCGCCGGGTTTGTAAGCGAAGGGGTTGTAAGATGCATAGGTGAAGGGGCCAAGCGGTTGATCAGCGGTATAGACGCCATTGGCGTACACGTTGTATTCGGTACCGGGTGCCCCGTATTGCAGGTAGTATTTTCCCTTATGTTTGTTCATCCAAGCCCCTTCGGTGAAGGGCCGGATGGTGGAGGTGTGGTTCGGCCCAAAGCGTTCCCAACCATGCTCCTCCGGATGCAAAAAAAGCATTTCCTTGGAGGTGCCTTTGTAACTGAGGCGTTTGTTTTTGTCCAGTTCGACGCCGTAGAGGGGAAACACATTGGAGGAACCCCAATACATATACCATTTGTCCCACTCCTCGTCGTAAAAAATGGCAGGGTCCCAAGGGCCGAGGGCACCGGGCAAACGGGGCATGAGGCGGTTGAAAAATTCGAGGTGGCCGTTTTCCGGCGTGGTGGTGTAAAAAATGGGCCGCTGCTCAAAAGTGGATTGGAACAGGAACATGGTATCGCGCACGGACAGCGCAGCGGGGGCGCACATATCCTCCATCGGCCATTTGTCGGGCTGTACGAACTTCCAGTGCAACAGGTCGGGCGAGTGCCACCAGCCCCCGGAAATGGTGGCAAATAAATAGTACTCGCCTTTATGTAGCACGATGACGGGGTCAGCGGCCGAACGGTAAGAGATATTCTCGTTCAGCTGCTCGAAGTTGTAGCGGTAGTCGAGGTCGATGGGGTTGCAGTAGGTCTTTTGTTGGGGGAGCTGGGCGGGGAGGGTGGTGGTTACTAAGAACAAACACGCCAATAGCCCAATCAGGTGGATTTTTTTCAGCATAGGAAATAGTGATTTAAAGAATACATTCATGCCAGACAAGATCTTCAAAAAACATAAAACGATAAGGGAAATCATCTGAAAGGCGATCTGCCTCTGGTATGAAGTTCCAAAGTTGGAAAACCTTCTTACGCGATTCAATTTGGCCAGGGTGATTGAACTGGAAAATTCCTATACTAATGATTGCCTTGCGTTGGTCGTCAATTGGATCGTTTGGATTATCTTCTATCTCGTGGGAGGTGTAGTTGTATATAAAGTAACGTTCAAAATTGTAATCCTTGGCATCTGGCCAAAGCAAATCATCTGAGAAACGCTCCATTTTGGCTCTTTGGCAATGGCCGCAGGCAATATAAAGGCTGTCCCAGGCATAGGCATGATGATAAAAAGAAGGATTGCCTTTGGGCCTAAAATGATCAATAGTGTCGTCTCCCAAACGACGTGGAAAGGCATCACAGTAAGAGCAGTGATCCTGAGTTTAGGCTGCAAGTAAAGGCATTATTAATTGATTGACTGGCAGTCCATTATACCTATACCATTGGAAGGCCGCACCTGTTCTTACTGCCCTCAAATCTGCCCATTGCTTGTTCCAACGGGCAGCCTTTTGCACTAAAAAAGCAGGCTCGGCATGGCGTAGAAAATACTTCATCGTGGTCTTTGGAGTTTAAAGGCTCAATTCCAGAAACAATCGCCGATTGATTTGCCGGATTTCCACTTCGATGATTTGGCGGACTTCCTGGCTTTGGTTCGCCAATGCTTGACCTGCTTTTACAAACGATTCTTGTACTTCGCCATTGGCACCTTTCAGCACGGCATCGCGTAGTTCATAAAAGGCTCTCAAGTCCTTTTCAGCTTCCACCCCATACTCGGAAGTAATGTCGAACACTTCATCCAGCCAGTAGCGGAAGCTCTTGGCATCCTCCGATAACATCGGGTATCCTTCTGCCAATTGGCTATTTCCATTTGGTTTTGCCAATGATGTCGCTGATAGACTTTTCCAACCTCTGAATAGCCATCCGACGTTGTTCCGCTTCTTCGGGTTCCTTTTGAGAAGCTGCGATTGCCTCGGCGGCTATCGTATTGGTAATCCATTGCAAAATTAGTTGCGGGGTATTGGTGGTGCGTTGAAAGTCCAATGCCTCCATGAGCGGGTGTTCGGATAGTTCCTGAATACCGGTAATCTGAACATTTGATATTTAGCGATAGCCGGAATAGGCGAAAAAAGCAAAAGGAAATGAAAAGTTTGGTATTTTGAAACCCGCCCAGAAATCTTGGATAACTTCACTTATAGGGGCTATTATCAATTTAGGCTTTAAGGCTATCTCACGTCGTCTTCCAGTATGAAAACCCAATTGGACGGTATTTGATTCGTTGGTTTTGCGGCATTTGGCCAAAAATTCCGGAGGCGTTTTCGTCTTCAAGCAAGCCGCCATCATCTCCAGCACAGTGCTTTTGCCCGTGCCGTTTTCTCCGGTCAAAATATGGATTTCTGCTTTTCCCAGTACAGGCTTCTCCGGGAATTTCAGCTGTAGCTTTCCGAAAGGCCCAATATTAGTAAAAGTGATGTATTCTATTCTTAACGCCATGGACGCAAAATTACAAACTTCTCTCAAAAAAAACCCTCCGTCAATCCCCTATCTTTGTCTGCAAACCCCAAGAAGGAATGGCCAACGCAGCATGGCATCGAAACAAAGCCTTGATTACTATTATCTTCTCCATAATCTCCACCACTTCAACATTTACCATCCTTATGGGCGACATCGCAGCACGTAAACTCGACCTCATCCAAGCCGTTTCCCAAATGCAGGGAGAGCGAGAGATTGCTCAATTGGAAGCAGCGGTGCAACGGATACGGGAGCAACAGGAACGCAACAAGAAATATCGGGCAGTAATTAGGGAAAAAACCGACCCAGAAGAAATCAAGCGCAGTCGTGGTTTCAAAGGACACGACAAAGAGGAAATTTTTCGACTCATCCGCGCAATTGATATTCAAGAACCCATTGAGTTATTATTATCGCAGCTGACCAAATGAACTACCTTTTTGATACCAATATCATTCTGCATTATTTACGGCAATCGGTTATCATGAGACCAAGCAAAAAATGACGTTGACGCCTTCGCAGTGACCCACATTAGTGCATCCTGCGCCAAATCAACCAGCTTTTGCTACAAACGGGATAGTGTTCCGGCCTAGCCGCCCCCCACCTTTGCCTCATTCTTGCAAACGAAAAATGCTGCACCATGAGGAAAACATTGAAAGTAATCGGCTACACACTGGGTGCACTGGCACTCCTGCTTAGCCTCAGCGCTGCGTACATCCAAATGCGCGGCATTCCCACCTACCCAGTACAGGCTCCCAAACTGCACATCGTGTCCGACAGCATCCGCGTAGCGGAGGGCAAACGGTTGGTCGGAATGACCTGCGCCCAGTGCCACCGCAGCGGAGATGGCACGCTTAGCGGCCGGGCCTTCCCTGGCGAAGCAGCCCTGGGTCAGTCCTACTTTGCCAGCAACATAACCCAGCATCCCGAGGCGGGCATTGGCCACTACACCGATGGCGAACTGGCCTACCTGCTGCGGACGGGCATCAAGCGCACCGGTGCCTTTGCCCCACCCTGGATGCCACGCTTCAACCACTTATCGGACGACGACATGGCGGCCATCATCGCCTACCTGCGCAGTGGGGATGAGGCCGTACAGCCTTCGCCGGTGGTGCAGCCCGCTTTTGAGCCGTCTTTTCTGACCAAAGCACTAACCAACTTGGTTATCAAGCCATTGCCTTATTCGGCGCAGCCGATAGCGACCCCGTCGGCTACCGACCAAGTGGCTTTGGGGCGTTACTTGGTGGTTGGCCGCTACGAATGTTACAGCTGCCACAGTGCTAGTTTTCAAAGCGTAGATTTGCTGGAACCGGAAAAAACTCCCGGCTACCTCGGCGGTGGCAATCCGGTGTCGAACTGGGAGGGACACACTGTTCACTCCGCCAATCTCACCCCCGACCGCGAAACGGGACTGGGTACCTGGACGGACACCCAGTTCATCGAGGCTCTGCGTTTTGGCAAGCACCCCGCAGGCCGAACCCTGCGCCAACCCATGATGCCCTACGCAGCCATGTCGGATGCAGAGGCGGTGGCCATTTGGGCCTACTTGCAAGCCGTACCGGCGGTAAATCACGCCGTAGATCGTTCTTTACAACACTAAGGCTCACCGCGAATACCGTAACCCAAACCCAAACCGATACAGAGGCTTCTGCGAATCGTGTGGCAAGTCCTCCTTTTGCTGGCGCACTGCGGCCATGGAAGATGGGAGCTCGAAGGGCAATTTGCCTTCGGGTTTGGCCTTGCCAAAGATTACGTCGAGCAGGGCCGCATCGCTCGCGCCGTAATCGGCCAGCAGGCCCCAGGCCTTGGCACTGATTTCCGGAATCACCGCCGGGCGGTCGATGTAGATGTCCACGATAGTCGGCACGGTGCTCAACAGTGCCAGGATTTCTTCTTTTTCCTTGCCCTTAAAATCCAGATCGCCGTGGTGGAAGCCTTTGGCAAACGGGTTGTTGGTTTCCACCGGATACCAAGGTGTATTCACGCGGAGGATGGCAAAGTCGGCATCCTTTGGATTATCTACTACTTGACCATAGGTCGCTGCCAATTTTGCATCCACATTCTTGACGTAAATCTTCCACTTGCCCGTTTTGAGCGGCAGGCTGTTTTTATAGTTTTTCAACAGGGTGAATGAGCGGCGTTGTGTCGCCTCGCCAATGGCCTTAAAATCGGTACGGCCCACGATGGTCAGGGCGCGTTCCACATTTACATAGGGATTGTCGAACAGACCGAGCACGAACTTCTGTCGGAGCAGGCGCCGGATGGACTCATCAATCCGCTTTTCGGTCACTTTACCGGATTTGACCAGACTGACCACCAGTTCGGGACAGTTTTCGCCGCCAAACTGGTCGCAGCCCGCGTCAATGATTTTCTTTACCCGGTCTTCGCGGCTCAGGTTTTCCACGCCCCAGGCGCGGGCTGGCCACACCACACCTGGCCCCATCGGGGCATCGGTGACGAGGCCCCAGTCGGTGCAGACCACCCCATCGTACTTGTACTTTTCGCGCAGCAGTTTGGTAATAATGTCCTTGTTGTACGAAAAGCCTACGTTCTCGCTGGTCTGGTCGGTCGGTACGCCATAGCAGGCCATAATGGCGGCGGTATTGACCGCGAAGGCTGCCTCAAACGGCAGCAGGTGGTACTTGAAATTTTTGCCCGGATAGACCTGGCCTTTATGGAACTCGAAGTGAGAATCCAGACCCTCCTTTTGTGGCCCGCCACCGGAAAAGTGCTTGGTCATGCAGGCCACGCCGTTGCTATCCAATTTATCACCTTGAAAACCAAGTACATACGCCTTAACCATGCGGGCGGACAGCTGGGCATCTTCGCCAAAAGTGCCACTAGTCCGCGGCCAACGCGGCTCGGTGGCCAAGTCGGCCATGGGGTGCAGGGCCTCCCGGATACCCACCGCCACATATTCCTGTCGGGCAATGTCACCGAACTGGCGCATCAGTTTTTCGTCGCCGATGGCCGCAAAGCCGAGTTGCTCCGGCCACTGCGAAAAACTGTTGGCGGCGGCCACGGAGAAGATGGTGTTGCTGAAATAATGGCGTGGATCGGAGGCGATGGTGACCGGGATGCCCAGGCGAGTGGCCTCCGCCATTTTCTGGATGGCATTGTAGCCCGTCGCCAGCTCGCGGGTAGGCGGTGCCGTCCAATAATTGAAGTGATTCATCTGGCGGTCACGGATGTTCTCCACTGCCGAGGGCATCCGGGCGGCGGGGCCTTGTCCACCCTCTTTTTTGTCAATCGAGCCGTCCGCGTTAATGACCGTGCCGTTGATGAACATCATGCCCGCTTTTTCCTCGACGGTCATTTGGGCCAACAGGTCGTTCACGCGGGCTTCCACCGGCTGGGCAGCGTCTTCATAGATGTCCATTTTGCCATTCTTATTGAGGTCGCGGAAGGGAGGGTGGTCGCCAAACCCTTCCTTGGCAATGATGACGGTGTTGTTTTGAAAAGCAATGGTTACGCCGCCGAGGAGGGTAAGCAGGACGGCGAAAAGCAGAAAGTGGACTTGTTTTTTCATGGTGCTGCATTTGAAAATAGGAGAGATGGAAGCGGCTTTTAGTAGAAAGATGCGCCCAGCGGACAAAGGAAGGAAACGGCACCGAGCCACTGCCGATGAGTAGATGAAACCGGGCAATGAGTAGATATTATTGCGCCTTCAGATGTTTACCTTGCCGCTTTTATCACAAAAATGTTATTTGTTTAGCAATTATGGAAGAAATAAAGGCTTTTGATTGGTTCCGGGTGTGGGTCTCCCACGACACTCCGTGGGGATATTTCGGGGAGATAGCCTTCCGCACCGTCGTTATGTTTGTATTTCTGCTCGTGGTGCTGAAATTATTGAGCAAGCGCGGGGTCAAGCAACTGTCCGTATTTGAAATGGCGATACTGATCGCTTTGGGTTCTGCGGTTGGCGATCCCATGTTTCAGGGCGATATACCGCTGTTGCATGGTATGCTATCCATTCTACTGGTCGTTCTAATTTATCGCTTTATCATAGACCTGACCTTCAAAAGTACCACCTTGGAACTTTGGTTAGAAGGCAGGCCGCTGCGTATGGTGCAAGATGGCCAGATCAAACACACCGAGTATCAAAAATCGAAGCTATCCTCCGACAATTTTTTTGCCGAACTGCGCCAAAAAAGTGTGGATCATTTGGGCCAAGTGCGGCTGGTGTACCTCGAGACGTCAGGAGAACTCAGCATATATATGCAAAAAGAGGAGGATGTTCGCCCGGGCCTGCCCATCTACCCAGAGCTAATCGCCAAGCCCTTGGAGGCTATTACCGAGCCGGGCGTGTTCGCTTGCATCCAATGTGGCCGGACCGAACATCTGCTGCCTGCGGTGCGCCACGAATGCCCCACTTGCCAACACCACCAATGGCTATTGGCCTGGGACAATCGGCGGGTGGAATAGATTGCATTAACACCATGTGCTGGTCTTCGCTGCAAATTTGCCTTTTTGCTTATTTTTTCTTGAACCACCCCTTGATTTTCTCCGCTATACCACCACTTTTCTTCGATTTTGGCCCCGCTAGCCCCAGCAAGAAACCATAGGGCTTGAGAGTCTCTACGTGGTCGCAGACGATTTTGAAAATGCCCAGCAGCGGAATGGCCAGGATCATGCCGGGGATGCCCCAGACCAGTTCGCCCGCCAACAGGGCCATAATGGTGAACACCGGATTGATGTTTACCTCGGAGCCGACGATGAGTGGGGTGAGGACATTATTTTGAAAAAATTGCACCAGCCCATAAGTGATGAGTACGCCGAGCATAAGGGTTCCGTCGCCACCTTGGGCGACCACCATCAGCAGCGTAATGGCCGTGCCAGTCAGGTTGCCGACGTAGGGCACGATTTCGAGTATGCCGCACAGCACCGCGAAAAACACGGCATTCTTCACTCCTGCGATACTAAACCCAATACCGTACAGCACCCACAATATCACGATCATTAAGCCCAAGCCACCCAGATATTTTTGCGCCACTTGACTGGCTTCGCCGATGATCTTGGTCGTTTCCGCCTCCTCCGTCTTCGGCACCAGTTTTAAAATGAATTTCCTGAAGTGCGCGCGGTAGTACAAAAACATGAAGATATAGACCACGGCCAGGATAAAAGTGACCAATCCGCCTAATAGCGCACCCACTACGGTAGCACCTACCTTGGCGGCTCCACCGGCCCCCGACGATTGGTTTTCCTCCATCATTTTATCCTGCTCTTCCCGCGAGATGCCCAGCGTCTGGCTCAGGTACTGTCGCACCTGCTCCACCCGTTCGGAAGCTACTGTTTTGATCTGGCTCAAGTCTTCGGCCACGTTCGACATCTGCCAACTCAACAGGGCGATCATGCCGACTACTGCGACCAATAGTGACAGCACACAAACTAGCGATGCCAAGCCACGGTTCCAGCCTTTTTTTTCCAGCCAACTGCTCAACGGCAAGAATAGCATGGCCAATAAGGCCGCCAGGGCCACCGGCACCAAAAATTCGCGGGCACCGTACAGAATGGCTGGCACCAAAACGATCAACAGCAGCACTTGGATGGTCTTAGGGAGGAGAGGTTTGTTCATGCGGGAACTGGTGGAGGGTATTGAGAATGTGGAGGGCGTTGAGGTGGAATAATAACCAATAGAATCTGGCCATGCCTGGCCATCGCTTTGGAGCCGAAAAGTAGGGGAAAAAAAGGAGGATGGGCTGGTAAAAAAACAGTGACAAAGGCAAACAAAAAAATACCCTTTATCAAGTAGAAAAAAGACACAAATCCTTGATAATCAATCAAAAATCAGCAGGCATACGGGTTCCTTGCTTTTAGAAAAAAGGGGGAGAACTAAGGTTGATGGCCCGTTTTTTTACTCTCATTGACCAAATCCGGTTTTCTCACCTACTAATCTCGCTCACCATAATATTTTTATAAAAATTTATTATATGAGGGCTAGTGTCATTGAGAATTGCTTTTTTGTAACCTGAATTAAAAGCCACTACACCCGTTCATAGAAATGGCTCTATTCACTTGCCCACTACCTTTGGAGCAAGTTCCATAATCCAAGGCACCAACTTGGTTTTTATACCTTAACTTTTTATAGGTGGAATAAAGACTTTTATTCCGTTTTCTTCTTGTATGTGTTTGCAATTATTTTATCCCATAAATCAATTCGGCCTTTAAATTCCAAAAAATCTTTAAGGGTTGTAATTTTTAAATGTAAAACCGGCTGTCTTATTGTTTCTTCTAAAAGTCGTTTTGATATCAAGGGCAAATTTTACGTTTTCGTTTTCTTTGTGAACGAAGGTAAGATCAGGATACCAGTTTTGCTTCTCTGCAAGCACAATCTTATAGTCAATGCTTGCCGTAAATTGTAAGATTTGAGGAAAAATATGTATTTCAAGTATTTTTGAAACGATTTTTGTATCTGACGAAATAGTATAGATATTTTTATAAACATCTATAAAACCTTTTACGGTCCAATCGCCACCGTCAGTAGACACATATTTTTCAAGTTTGTCTGCAAACTTGTCAAGTTCTGTCTTAAAATCCGTTTTGTATTTTATTTTGTCCGCTGAATCCATAGGGTAAAGATGAAAAATCTGCATGACAATACGGTGCTATATTACAAGGTCTCACACCAGCAAGAAATCGAAATAAATCCTCTTCCCTACTTCTTCACCCCCACCTTTTTAGCCACCGCCTTTTTAGCCCCCACCCCACCCTTTGGAGCCGCCGCCTTCTTCACCGCCACCTTCTTCTTCGCCTCAAAAGCCCCCGGAATCTCCTTTTCGATCATTGCCTTCACGTCGGCCAGCGACAGCACTTGCGCCTGTTCAGGAGTCATTTTGCCCCCTTCCGCCCTCGGCAGGTTAATCATCGCCTTGCCAAACTTGATGAACGGCCCCCAGCGGCCATTCTCCACACTGATCTTCTCTTCCGGCCAGTGGTGAATGTAACGGCCAGCCTCTTTTTCGATCTTGGCTTCGAGTAGTTCGACCGCCTGTTTTTCGTTGATTTGGTCAAAATTGTAGCGAGTCGGAATATTCACGTACAGCTCGGCCCATTTAATAAACGGCCCGAAACGCCCCTTACCTTTGGTGATTGGCAGGTCTTGGAAATGCCCAATTGGACGGTCCGCCTCCTGTTTGGCCTGCACTAATTCGATGGCCCGCTCGAAAGCTATTTCGTAGGGGTCCTCACCTTTCGGCAAAGAGATAAACTGGGTACCAAACTTGACGTACGGGCCGTAGCGGCCACTGTTTACTTCCAGCGTCTCGCCTGCGTAGTCGCCCAGCGTACGCGGCAGGGCAAAGCCTTCCAATGCCTCGTCGAGGGTCAGGGTTTCCAGATTTTGGGAACCGCGCAGGTTGGCGTAGCGCGGCTTTTCCTTGCCTTCCAGTTCCTCGCCAGTGCCGATTTGGATCACCGGCTTACCCAGGCTACTCATGCGCACCAACACCGTACGGCCTGTGGCCGGGTCTTTGCCGAGGATGCGTTCGCCGCTCACCCGGTCGGCTTCCGCCAGCGTCTTTTCCACGCCCTGGTGGAAGGGTTTGTAGAAATTATCGATCACCTTGGGCCATTCAATCTTGCCTTCGGCGATGTCGTCAAACTGCTGCTCCACGCTGGCGGTGAAGCCGTAATCCATGATGTTCTTGAAGTGGGCATCGAGGAAGTCGGAGACGATCATGCCCATATCAGTCGGATAGAGCATATTCTTGGTGGCGCCGGTGATCTCTTTGCCCGCCGATTTGGTGATGTTGTTATTTTTCAGGGTCAGGATCTGGAAACCCCGTTCTTCCCCTTCGCGGCTTTCCTTGACCACGTAGCCCCGGTTGGCCTCCATGATCTTGGAGATCGTAGGCGCGTAGGTGGAGGGACGGCCAATGCCGAGTTCTTCCAGTTTTTTGACCAAACCGGCCTCCGTGAAGCGGGCAGACGGGCGGGTGAAACGCTCGGTGGCCGTCATCACGTCCAGGTCGAGTTTCTGCCCTTTCACCAACGGCGGCAGCATATCCTTCGATTCTTCATCGGTATCGTCGTCCGTACTTTCGATGTAGAGTTTGAGGAAGCCGTCGAATTTCAATACCTCGCCTTCGGCTACCAACACCCCACCCCGGCCCTCCCCCGCAGGGGAGGAAGCAGTCGGGGAGGCGATCACTATATCCACATTGGTTTTTTCCAGTTCGGCATCGGCCATTTGCGAAGCCAAAGCCCGCTTCCAGATCAGTTCGTAGAGGCGTTGCTCGTCGCGGTTCGCGGTCACTTGCTGCCGGTCCACGTAGGTTGGGCGGATGGCTTCGTGGGCCTCCTGTGCGCTTTCATTTTTGGTTTTGAAGCGGCGTTCGTGGTGGTATTTGGCTCCAAACTGCTTGACGATCTCGGCCCCCATTTCCTGGATGGCGGTCTCGCTCAGGTTGGTGGAGTCCGTCCGCATATAGGTAATGAAACCTTCTTCGTACAACTTTTGGGCGACCGACATGGTGCGGGTTACCCCAAAACCCAGTTTACGACTGGCCTCCTGTTGCAAGGTGGAGGTGGTGAACGGTGGGGCAGGTTTACGGCGGGTCGGCTTCACCTCGATTTTGTCCACGGTAAAAGTGGCGTTCACGCATTTTTTCAAAAAGGCTTCCGCCCCGCCCGCATCGTCGAAACGCAGTGGACTTTCGGCCTTGAAGGACACCAGTTTACCCTGCGCATTTTTGGCCATGAATTGTGCCACTACACGAAAAAAAGGCGTGATCTTGAACTGCTGAATGTCACGTTCGCGCTCTACAATGAGCTTCACGGCCACCGATTGGACGCGCCCGGCGGAGAGTTGCCCTTTCACTTTCTTCCACAACAGGCCGGACAGTTCCCAGCCCACCAGCCGGTCGAGTACCCGGCGGGCCTGTTGGGCGTTTACCACGTTCATGTTCACCGTGCGCGGGTTCTGCACGGCTTTTTGAATGGCCACCTTGGTGATCTCGTGGAAGGCAATACGCTTGGTGGTCAGCTCATTGAGGCCCAGCACTTCGCACAAATGCCAGGAAATAGCCTCTCCCTCGCGGTCTTCGTCCGTCGCCAGCCACACTTCCGATACCCGGGAGGCAGCATCCTTTAACTCTTTGACGGTCTTGTGTTTATCGGGCGATACGATGTAGTTGGGGCGGTAATCGTTATCGACATCCACCCCCAAGTCGTTGCCCTTTTCCAGGTCGCGGATGTGGCCGTAAGAGGAACGGACGACGAAGTCTGCGCCGAGGTATTTTTCAATGGTCTTGGCCTTCGCGGGCGACTCGACAATAAGCAGTTTTTTTGCCATAAGCAGCGGCTCTTTCCCCAGCCTTTCGTAATCGGGTGGGCTTGGGGCGGAGCAGTAGGTTGGTAGTGTGAATGCGAGAACGGAACTTTCCGGGCGCAAAAGTAAGGCGAATTAGAAAGAAAAAACTGCCCGTGCGCTAAGAGGCGGTTTTAAAACACCTTTCCGCTCCATCCGGTTTTTTAGAACAGCGACTACGGACGGTTTCTTTTGCGCTTTTCCTCATGGATGACCTTGCCTTTTTTCTGCTCCGTTTGGTACTCTTTCTTGCGCCGGTCGCGGAAGCCAGTGGCCAGTTCCTTGATGCCAATCGGCTTGCCATGCAGTTTGCGGTGGTAGGCAAGCATCAGGAAATCGGCCATGTCGTCGGGGTAGGTGATGCCCGCGCTGCGCAGATAATGCGAGAGCCGCGAGCCGCCGTAAAAGCCCCAGTTGAGGATGATCCATTGGCCCAGGCGATTGTGCATGAACAGTACGACACTGTCTTCGGGGATGGACATAAACTTGGCCCGTGATTCGGGCGAGGTGAGCTTTTCCAGCTGTAGCAGCGCGTCGTCCAGGTTCTTTGGGATGTAGACGTTGTTGAGCTTGTCCATGCGGATGCGCTCTTTGTATTGTTTTTGGTATTCCTGCTCTGTGCTGGCCGGGCCTTCCTGGGCGGTCAACAAGACAGAAAATGCGCAAATCAACCCTAAGACGGGGAAAAAGCGGATAACATAAGCCATTGGATGGATAGGTTTTGTTCTTTTGTGCTTGGAGGCTGTTTTCAAACCCCTTGCCGGGCGTAAAGCACTGCCCTTTGTCGCTATGTTTCGCTTTAATTTTTAGCGAATAGGTTGGGCTATGCACTAAAAATAAAACTTTACCTATCGCCAAAATTCAACACTTTCCGCTTCGTCCGGGGTTTTAACACAGCCTCTACTTGTCGCCATGTACTACCGTCCTTCCCTCCTGGAAATCTTCCTCTTTGAAGTCGTCGTCTGGCTGGGCCTGTGGCTGCTGAACGATTACGTGGCGACGCTCTTAACGCTGGCGGTGGGTGCTATCGTATTGGCTATCTTGGTCATCGCGCTGCTGGCCGAACTGGTGGAACGCAGCAAGGTGCCGCGCCGCTATTTCCAGGTGATGGCTTTGAGTTTGTTGGCGATTGTGGCGGCGGCGGGCATTTACGTGAGTATTTTTGGCGGGAAACTGGCTTTTTTGGAGGGGTAGCACCCTATAGGATGCTTTTTTATTGATGAATGATGATTGATGAATGCCGATGGCTGATGTTTTGTAGCACGCTTGCAATGTCCCAAAAATCATCATTCATCAATCGGCATTCATCAATAAAGTTTTTAAATAACAAACTCTCCTTCCAATCCATCCGCCAGCTCCTCAAAGGTGCCCGTTTGGCGGTTTTTGCGCACCCGGTGCCAGTCAAAATAGCGGCCATTCATCACCACGTACACGCCGGGGGGCAGTACCTGCACGAACGCTAAAGCACTGCCCAAATTGAAAAATCCATCCGATGAAGTGCCAAAAGCATAGGGAATCATGGCCCCGGTCAGCACAATCGTCTTGCCCTCTATGCCTGCCTCGGCCAGCACAGAAGCCGTCTCTACCATTCGGTCGGTACCGTGGGTAATCAAGATGCGGTCGGCGGGTGTCCGGCTGCAGTTATGGGTGATGATGGCCAGATCTTCCTCCCGTATTTCCAGGGAATCCACCATCATCAGCGTCTTGATATCGAGCTCCACCTCGCTGCGCCCCCGGTCGAACATTTCCTTGAGATGTGTGTCCTTAAAATACAGTTCGCCGGTGATGGAGTTGTATTCTTTGTCGAACGTGCCGCCGGTGACGAAAACCTGAACCATTTTAAAAATGTTGAGAAGGTTGAGAAGGGTTGAGAATGTTGAGGTTGTTGAGAAAGGGTTGAGAGAGGTTTCTCTCCCTTCTCTTAGCGGCGCAGCCCTCCACATCTTTTCTCAACCTGCAAGGCAGACTCAACCCCTTTTCTCAACGGCGCAGCCCTCCACAATCCTCCACAAAGGAATGATTTTTTCGGCGGCTCAAAAAAAACGAACTGCGGAGCATGGACAAACCCGCCAATCCGCTACCTTTGCCGCATCAATTAAACAGATTTCGATAGATGAACAACAACGAAGAATATACCGACAATCCCCGCCGTGACTGGCTAACTTTTGGCATTAGCTTGGTAGCAACCTTGGTCATTCTCTTCATTGCCCCCGAATGGGTGTGGGTGGGATTCCCTTTTGTGTTCACGTCCTTGGCCGGTGCCTTAGGGCGCCTGTAACGGCGGGTTCAGCCGCCGACGAACAAAAGGCAAATTCGCAAAGGGCAATTCGCTGTCCACTGTTATTTGCATTTTGCCAACTCCCTTCCCGATAAAAATCGGGATGTCGCTGCGCTCCATTTTTCCTTTCGTCGAAAAAAAACCGCCCCAATCGCGCAGGGTCCGTTACTTTTGGATGTTCATTCAAAAACCGTACGGACAATGAAAAATATTACCTACCTCTGCTCGATACTGGTCGTGGCCACGCTTTTTGCGGCCTGCCAACAAGACCAACCCACTTCTTCCAACACCAAGTATGGCCTCACCTTGTTGACCACCGCCAACCCCGGCTGGCAGTACCAAAATGTACGCATCTATCCCATCGTGGCGGATGCCGCTGCATTGGATGGCCAAAGTGGTGTACAACATCTCACTCCGCTGAGCGAGGCCATGAAGATGCCGGGCTTCCGCATTACCGAACAAAAACAGTTTGGCCGCAGCGAAGGCGCATGGTACAACGGCCTGACCGTGCAGAACAAAACCCAAGACACCATTTATATGATGTCTGGGGAGGTCGTCACTGGCGGCAACCAAGACCGGATACTGGCCCACGACGACGTGCTGCCCCCCGCTTCACTGAAAAACGTGGAAGTGTTTTGCGTCGAAAAAGGCCGCTCCCATTATTATAACGAGTCGGCACCCGTGGCCGAGAAGCAAATAGCTGCCTTCCATGGTTATTTCAGCATGGCCAGCCCGCAGGTGCGCCAGGCCGTGCAACGTACGGGCAGCCAAGACGATGTTTGGGCGGCTGTGGACCAAGTGACTGCCGCCAACGACG
>JAYUXG010000401.1:0-9188 GCA_043753125.1 Saprospirales bacterium
TCAATACGGGCCTGCACCTCCTGCTCGACCACCGCAAATTCCGGGGTCTCGGTAGAAACCGCTCCCGTGCGGATCTCCTCGGAGAGGTAAGACCCAATAGTGTAGGGCAGCACAAAATACCCGTCGGCCAAGCCCTGCATGAGGGCCGAGGCACCGAGCCGGTTGGCCCCGTGGTCGCTAAAATTGGCTTCGCCGCAGGCGTAAAGCCCTGGCAACGTGGTCCTTAGTTCATAGTCCACCCACAATCCGCCCATGGTGTAATGCACGGCGGGATAGATGCGCATCGGTACTTCGTAGGGATTGTCGCCGGTGATCTTCTCATACATCTCAAACAGATTACCATAAGCGGCCTGCACGTTGGGCTGACCCTTGCGCTTAATGGCATCGGCAAAATCGAGGTAGACCGCCAAACCGGATTTGCCAACCCCGAGGCCCTCGTCGCAGGCGACCTTGGCGGCGCGGCTGGCAATGTCGCGCGGCACCAAGTTGCCATAGGCCGGGTAGCGGCGTTCGAGGTAGTAGTCGCGGTCTGCTTCCGGTATTTGGCGCGGGTCTTTCAGGCGGTCGGCGGCACTTTTGGGCACCCACACCCGCCCATCGTTGCGCAGCGACTCGGACATCAGCGTGAGCTTTGACTGGTAGTCGCCCGACACGGGAATACAGGTGGGGTGAATCTGGGTGTAACAGGGATTGCCGAAATAGGCTCCCCGCCGGTGGGCACGCCAGATGGCGGTGGTATTGCAGAGCATGGCATTGGTACTCAGGTAGAACACGTTGCCGTAGCCGCCGGTACACAGCACAACTGCGTGGGCGGCGTGGCGCTCGAGCTCGCCGGTGAGCAAGTTGCGGGCAATGATACCCCGACACTTTCCACCGATGGTCACCACGTCGAGCATTTCGTGGCGGGTGTACATTTTCACCGTACCGAGCTGTACCTGGCGACTCAGGGCCTGATAGGCCCCAATCAGCAGTTGCTGCCCGGTCTGGCCACGGGCGTAAAAGGTACGGCTAACCTGGGTGCCGCCAAACGAGCGATTGTCCAGCAGGCCACCGTATTCGCGGGCGAAAGGAACCCCTTGTGCCACGCACTGGTCGATGATGTGGGTGGAGGCTTCGGCCAGACGGTGTACGTTGCCCTCGCGGGCGCGGTAGTCGCCGCCCTTGATGGTGTCGTAAAAGAGACGGTACACCGAGTCGCCGTCGTTGCGGTAGTTTTTGGCCGCATTGATGCCACCCTGTGCCGCGATGGAGTGCGCCCGGCGTGGGCTGTCATGGAAGGTGAAAGCCTTGACATTGTACCCCAGCTCGCCCAGCGAGGCCGCTGCCGAGGCCCCGGCGAGGCCCGTACCGACGACGATCACGTCGATGCGGTGCTTGTTGTTGGGCGCGACCAGTGGCACGTGGCCCTTGTAATCTTCCCACTTTTGCTCCATTGGGCCAGTCGGCACCTTGGAATGGAGTTTGGTATCGGCGGTAGGCGCGGTCAAGGTTTCCATGCGGACAGTTATGTTGTGGACTGGTTGAGTAGTTAATTGGTTGATTGGATTAAGTGCCTAGTTATTGCAGAGGATAATATAAATGTCTGCTGATCAAGCTGTTTCATTCGGACATGGCCAACTTGAAAAATCGGTCTGGTCACGCTCTTGAAAAATATACGACCAGCGGGATTAGTGCAAAACCTGCTGGGATAAGAATAGAATAGGCGTAGCCCACCAGACGAATCAGCGGTGTGTATTTGCGGTGGTTGAGGCCGAGCGTCTGGAACGACGACCAGAAGCCATGCCACAGGTGAAAGGCGATGACTACCATTGACACCACGTAAAACACCACAAAATAAATATTGGAAAAAGCCGCCACTACCGGAATATATAAATCCTTCACCGGATGGTCGTAGCCCGCAACATCCACGACGGGCAGGCTGCCGAAGTGCATCTGGAACCAAAATTGCCACATATGGATGACGATGAACACCAAAATCACGATGCCATACCAGGCCATGTTGCGCGCCGAAACCTCGCGGGCACGGGTGTGATGCACGGCATAATTGGTGGCCCCACGAGCCGCCCGGTTGCGGAGCCACAGCGTAATGCCCCGGAAGGCATGGTACAAGATGAAGAAGTAGTTGCCGTAGGAAATGACCGTAATTAATGGATTGTGGGTCATAAAGTAAGAATAGGCATTGAAAGCTTCCCCACCGTCGTCGTTTAGGAGTTGCAGGTTGCCGGCCAAATGCACCACCAGAAAGAGCATTAGGAACAAGCCCGTCAGCGACATCGTGATCTTCTGACCGATGGAAGAATTGAGGAATCTCAGGAGCCAGCCCATTCGTCGAAATGCTTAGTTGCGAGTGATCAGTTTTGTGTGTTTTGCCCACTGGAGTGGGCGCGCAAAGAAAGAAACTTACCGGCAGTAATCCGCCGGAGTTACTTATTTATCGCGGAACAAAACTACCATACACAACCCGACCACCAAATTTCTGTTTGAAAAAGGCAGTCAAAAACAGACTATTTAGAAGGAATAAAAACAACCCTGCTAAACTGCTTTCGACGGTTTTTCCAACAAAGTGGACAAAATACCATAGCCCACCAACAGGATGCCTGACAGAAGTGCCGACACGCCCATTGCGTGGAGCAGCTCGTGCCGCTCGGACAGGGTGTTGGCGATATCGCTCAACAGGTGGTGTGGACGAATAATCAGGTCCCAAGAATTCCAGCGTTGGAAACGCCCCAGCCAGACACCAAAGCCTGACAAAGCAATGGCCATCAAGACCAACGATCCTGCCCAAGCATTTGGCAACCAACGTTTCAGGATACAATGCACCTCGCGGAGCGACAGCAGACCGAGCAACAAGCCCGTACTGGCACTGGCAAACAGCAAGACAAGATCGAACCACAGCGGAACGGAGGGCAGGGCGCGGAAATGGATGAAGTCGGTGACGATGTAGGGGGCATTGGGCAGAAAAATCAGCCAGACCAACAGCCCGATGCATTGCGGGAACCATCCCTTGCTCCGGCGTTGCGACCAGTTGACCCAGAGTGCCGCCAGGTAAGGCACCCAGGCCAAAAACAAATTCCAGATCAGAAAGGTAAAGGTGAATTCCCGAATGCTGATCAATCCCAGCAACGTGTGCGCTTCCGGCATATCGTGCCATTTCCAGGCGATGCGTACGGCTACCAGCAATGCACAACAGGCGGAGGCCAATAGCAACATCCAAAATAACCGGACTTGCTGCCGGTCACGAAAGAAGGAGGAGGTGGTTTGCATAGGTGTCAGGTATTTTGATGTGGTTGCGTAGGGTGTAGAACGTGTTGAAGGCTTGTTTGGTGCGGCCCCACCGCTAACTCCTCCCCAAAAATGGAGGGAAACTTGGTCTCTTTATATGCTGTTGAGTGTCCATTCCTTGGTAATTTTATTCCTCTTATCTCGTACTCATCAATTCGGAGGCTGTCTTGCAGGCAGGTACATCTCCTTCCATAGATAAGAACGGAAAAGCAGTGCAAACAATCCTCAAGACACTGGTAATCAACAGAAAACACCACGATCAGGTCCCCCTCCCTTCTGGGGAGGGGTTAGGGGTGGGGCTACTCATCCCGCCCCAGCTTCAACAAAGCCTCCAATGCGTCCAAATGGGTTCTAAAAGCCGCGCGGCCCTTTTCGGTGGCCCCGTAGGTAGTTTGCGGTTTGCGGCCCACAAATTTTTTGCGCACGGTGATATATTCCTGGCTCTCCAGTGGTTTCAAGTGGCTGGCCAGATTGCCATCGGTCAGGTTGAGCAGTTCTTTGAGGGTACTATACTCCACCCAATCGTTCACCGCCAGCACGGACATAATGCCCAGCCGGTTACGGTGGTCAAAAGCGGGATTGAGTTGGGTGATAATATCTTTCATAGGTAAAAAGGCAAAATTGCAAAAGGCAAACTGGCGATGAAAATCAATGCTTTGCGCAAAATTTAGCCTGTATCATTCTCATGGAAATATTTGGTGAAAAAACAAGATCATGGACGGTCGTACCGGACGTACATCCACAACCCATAAAGAATGTGCAGCATACCAAAACCAACCGCCCAGATTTCGAGGCCATAACCGGGATAGAAAATGCCGAGCAAACCGAGGGCAATTTCCATGAAACCCAAGTATTCTACATCGCGGAGGGTATATTTGCTACCGTTGGCCAATGCCAAGCCATAAAAAATCAGGGTAGTTGGGGCCAACAAACTTAAATAGCCGCGCCACAACAAGGCCAGCCCGAAGATGCCGCCGGTCACCAGCGGAATGGCCAAGGCCACCAGGAGCCGCCGGGAAGTGGCGTCCCAGACGCGTTCGCCCCGCCGTTGCGCTTTGCGGATGGTGAAAAAAGCCCCCCCGGCCAGTGCTGCACCCAGCACGGCAGCGGCAATCAGCAGGAATACCCATTCGTAAGGCAGCCCCCATTTCACGGTGCTGATGGCCCGGTCGTAGTAATAGTATTTGCCTGCTGGCGCAAACGGCAACATATCCAGATAGGTGTACACCGCTGCCACGCCCACCAAAGCACATAGGCCCGCCCATACGCCGGACAAGCCGCTCAAGCTCAAAAAACGGGTGCTGCGTTCCATCAAGGCCCGCATTTCGGCGAGGTGTTCGAGTTGCTGTTGTGGGTTGCTCATGCCAAAAAAAGTGCTTTGAAACGCAAAGTTAAGGGTGTTTTGCTCTACTCTTGGGAACGTCCGAAAAATTTATTTTCCCAATGAAACCGCTCCTACCTTTGCTGCCCCCTCTTTTTACTCTTTCGCGCTCACCGTTTCTCACCCTGCTCTCACCGCTCTCACGTATGTCCGACACCAACCTAATCTACGGCCATCACCCCGTAGTGGAAGCCATCCGCGCTGGTCAGCCGGTGGAGAAAGTCTTTTTTCAACAGGGCATACGGGGCGAACTGGAAAAGGAAATCCGCCATTTGACCAAGGAGTACAATATACCGCTGGTCGTGGTACCGCGCGACAAGATGAACAAAATGGTGCGCGGCAGCCACCAAGGCGTAGTAGCCTATCTGTCGCTCGTGGAGTTCCAATCTCTGGAAAACATCCTTCCCTTTGTCTTCGAACGAGGCGAAAACCCATTGCTGGTGCTGCTGGATAGCATTACCGATGTACGCAACTTCGGTGCCATCTGCCGTTCCGCCGAGTGCGCGGGGGCGCAAGCGGTGATTATTCCCCAAGCAGGCTCGGCACCAACCAACGAGGAGGCCATGAAAGCCTCGGCGGGTGCCTTGGCCCGCATTCAAATCTGTCGGGTGAAGAGCCTGTTTTCCACCGTGGAGTACTTGCAGGAATCGGGCATTCAGGTAGTGGCCACAGCCCTCAGCGACCGCTCCATCCCCGTGTTCCAAGCCGATCTTACGCTGCCCACCGCCATCTTGATGGGTTCCGAAGGTGAGGGGGTGCATCCCAAGCTCCTGAAAATGGCGGATGCGGTAGTGCGTATCCCGCAAGCCACTGATTTTGATTCTTTTAACGTGAGCGTAGCCACTGGGATCGTGCTGTATGAGGCGATGCGGCAGCGCCTCTAGTACCGGCGGGTTCAGCCGCCGTACAACGTACCGGCGGGTTCAGCCGCCGCCGTTTTAATAATCGGCGGCTAAACCCGCCGGTACAGAAACCCGCCGGTACAGTCGGTTCAAGTTCGCATAAATGTATAGGGATGCTCTTCCCAACGCTGTGCCAACTTGGCTTTGACGGGATTATGCAGAATATAATGCACGATTCGATGCCATTCCGCCTCGTTGCGGACATAGTGATCGTAGCTGTCTTTGGCCCATAACTTACCCTTCCTGTCCAAAGCAAGATTGATCGTACGCGCCGAACCTCCCTTGATGAGCATCATCACGTAGTCTAACTGCTTGTATTCTTCCGGTTCGTTCAGAAGCAAAATCTGGTCCTCGTCTATGAGTTGCCGCGAAAAATCAAGCAGGGCATGGACGTGATTAGGCATGACGCAAAATGCCCATAAGTCATAGTATTTCCCGTCGAACTCGCGTATTTTTTCTACCATCAGGTTGGCGGCTGCGGCGTTTTTCAGGATACATTCTCCATAGGGCTTGTCTTCCAATTGCTGCTCATATTTCCCAAACATTCGCTTTCGCTCGACCCGCCAACGCACTTTCCAATCGATAAGAAAGTCGGTTTGCAGGGCCTTCGTTGTTCTTTCCATCTCTTGTTTTAGACTGCGCACGATGTGTTGTGGAAGGGAGTCCGCCAGGCGAAACGTAACGAAGAAGGAGGCTCCGACCGGGGCAATGTGCGGTAAGCGATTTTTGTAGGTGGTTTTCATGACGACGTCCTTGTACCGGCGGGTTCTAGCCGCCTGTTTTAAAAATCGTCGGCGGCTAAACCCGCCGGTACGGGATCGTCGGCGGCTAAACCCGCCGGTACTACATCTTCACCAACCGCTTCACCAGCCGCGCCCCGTTCTCATCACGTACGCTCAGGAAATAACACCCCGGCTGCCAACCATCCGTAGCCAGCTCGATGTGCTGATCGCCAGCAGAAAGGTGGCTATTGGCGATGAGAACTAGGTTTTTACCCGTCATATCCCATACCTCTAAGCGCACGTCCGCTGCTTTGTCCAGCGCAAAATCCACAAAAAACAGACCGCTCGCTGGATTGGGATACACCTCCAGGCCACTCAACAACCCTGCGATGTCCACCACTGGCGTAGTGTTCAGGCCCGCTGGCAGTGGCACAAATTGGTCGGTATACAGCCGGTACTCGCCCGGCGCAAGGATCAATGCTTCAGTCAATGTAGTGATTTCTTTGGTAGTGCCGGTGTAGTACTCGTACCAAGTGCCAGAGTGTTGGAAATTCGCATTCACCGTCTGCTGCGAAGGAGCGATGTTGGCCACCACGTGTACACTCATGCTTGGCGAGTTCAGACGAATAGTGCGCCCGTTGCCGCTGCTGATATTCAGTTGAAAATCAGTGGTCTCAAATACGTCGTATGCTTGGCGCAAGTGCAGCAACGCAGCGGTCACGTCGTACAAACGACGGCGATAGGGGTCAGTGTAATAGTCCCAGCGGATAGGTTTTTGATCCAGGCGACAATTGTCGTTCAGTGTCCCGTTTTCGCAGCGACGAATGGAGAAATCGTAGGCCAGTTCGCCGAATTGCCAGAGCATCTTTGGCCCCGGCACGGTGTAAAACAGATTGTTCAGTAATTCCATCCGCCGGGCAAAGACTGGCAGGTAGCGTATATTGTAATTGGGGAAAGCGTTGTTGCCGTAAGTTTTGCACTCGAAGGCGATACGTTCCTCGTCGTGGCTTTCGTAGTAGCCGACGAGGTGCGGCACCGTCCAGCCGCGCTGCTTGTACGAGATACCGCTCAGGTTGGGGCTGCTGCCAAAGCCCAGGGCCACGTCCTTGTAGGCCCCACGCATATTGCCCCAAGGCATCATTCCATATTCGGCGAGTACCTTTTCCTCACTGTTGTCGGCAAAATGTTCCAAGATCACGTAGGCCGTGGCATCGGTGGCCCACACGGCATCGGCATAGTCCTTCAAGATGGTTACGCGCGAGGCATCGTACTGGCCCCAGGCACTCACGCTGCCCAGGGTGTTCTTTTGGGTAAAACCTTTGGACAAATCGAAGCGAAAACCGTCTACTTTGAACTCGGTCAGCCAATAATCCAGGCAATTTTTGACGTACACCTTGGTGGGCTGGCTCTCGTGGTTGAAGTCGTTGAACACGTTAAAATCGTGCTTAGCGATGGGATTCAGCCAGGGGTTGTCAGTGGCGGGACGGTTGTTGACCGCATCCCAATAGAGTTGCGCCAAGGGGCTGGAACCGCTGGCCTGGTTGAACACCACGTCCAGAATGACGGCTATGTTGCGCTGGTGGCAGGCATCGATGAGCATTTTGAGGGCTTCTGCGGTGCCATAGTATTTGTCCAAAGCCTTGTGAAAAGCCGGATTATACCCCCAACTGAGGTTGCCGTCAAACTCGCTGACCGGCATCAGTTCGATGGCCGTGACGCCGAGCCTTTTCAGATAATCCAATGAATCCAGGACGGTCTGGAAGTTGCGCGCCTCTACGAAGTCGCGCACCAGCAATTCGTAAATCACTAAGTCAGTCTTTTTAGGCCGCTGGTAGTCCGTGGCCTGCCAGTCGAACGGTGGTTGGGCCGTCTGCAACACCGAGACTGTACTGCCCGTTTTGCCAGCCGGGAACTCGGGCAGGTTGGGATAGGTAGTAGCGGGAATGTAGGGGTCGTTGCTGGGGTCTAGCACCAGCGTGCTGAGCGGGTCGGCAATACGGAGCATACCATCCACGAGGTACTGAAAGCGATAAATTTGACCAGGCACCAGGCCAGTTAGCTCGATCCACCAGGTGTTGCCGTCGGGAGTACGCTTCATCTGGTAGTCGGCGGTGGGCAACCAGTTGTTGAAATCGCCGGGCACGTGGATCACCTGCTTGTTGGGGGCGTACAGGGCGAGCCGCACCGTCTGGTCGTCCACGTAATTGATGCCCAACGCTGTCCCAGCGGGCAAGTCCTGGCTAACAATAGGTGCAGGCACGAGATAGTTGAACGAGGAGGTGTCTTTTTCCGTCCCCGCCGTAGCGATGAAGTCCACGCGGTGCAGCCCAGCCGTGCCAGCAGTCAGGTTATAAGTCAGGGTTTGGCCGGTGGCAGCGGCCACTTGTACCCCGTTGTCGAGCAGGATTAAGTCAGCATCCTGGGAGGCTGCTCCCTGCACGGCGATCTGGCTACCGCTATTGGCCAGCGACAGGGCCACCGTGGGCAGCACCAATTTGGTGATTAAGCCGATATTGGCTGGATAAACATCGTAGAAAATATCGGAGCCATCGGCGGCGCGGCCCACCTTGGAGCCATCCTGGTTGCGGAACACAAAAGCCATTTTCAGTACGACCTCGCCCGCACCAATCCCGTAAAAACTATTGATCGTAAAGGTTTTTTTGTACAAGTTAGAGCTGACCAAGGTCATTGCGCCCACTGGGTCGGCGATGCCCCAGGTGGTGGGTACGTGCCGCCAATCGCCAGAGGACGTGCTTTGGATGGTGATGACACCGGTGTGCATGTACACCGTGCCGCCGACGTTGGCCAAGGCCATATTGCCTTGCGTGGCATCAAAATAGACCGTCACCACCTCCGTGGCCGTGGGAAAGACCGGATCGGTGGTGACCTGTGCAGCCAAGC
>JAYUXG010000402.1:0-21310 GCA_043753125.1 Saprospirales bacterium
ACCAGCCCCCAGTCCATCAGCGCGCGCAGGGTCATGTTGACGTTGCCACGCGAGATGTTGAGGCCCTCCATTACCTGGTCGGCGGTCATTGCTTTCGGTGCGACCAACAGCAGGGCATGCACTTGGGCCATAGTGCGGTTGATGCCCCAATCGGTGCCCATTTTGCCCCACGATTCGATGAATTTTGCTTTGCCTTCCTGAACGTCCATGTATTGAGTGGTTTTGTTGGCCAAGAAAATACGCTTTGGGCTACTATTGTTTTCAAAAAAAAATGAAAATTGGAAATATGACGTATTCGAGGGTGATACGCCCTTTAAAAATGCTATTTTTGACCCCGCCCAAATAAAGGGCCAACACTGCAAAAGGCAATTTGCAACCAGCAGAGGACCGAAGCTTATGCTGATTTTGCCTCTTTGCCTCTTGCTTATTGTCCTTTAATTTTCAATATGGATCAAACAGGCCATTATCTCACTGAAGATGCCGCCGGGCAGTATACCGGGCAGATCACGCGCCTACTGCGCGACGAGAATACCGACAATTGCCCGTTGCTGCTCGAGCTCATCATCGGAGGAGGCGTCAACCATCGGTTGCTGGGCTACTTGTTTGGCATCGCCTGTTTCCACCACCGCAAAGAGGTGGCCGACCGCGCCATGAATTTGCTGGCCAAAAACGCAACGCCCGCCACCACCAGGCAGGCCCAAAAACTCAAGGAAAGTGCTGCGTACTATTACAATGAAGTCGAGTATTTGGGCAAGTACAGCAACCCCGATTTTGATCTGTTCGACTTCTTGTTGGCCTACAAAATGTGCAATTGGCACCGGGTGGGCGAGGCGCGCAGCCATTACTTCATCACTGCGCACCAGACCCTCAACCTATCGCAATACCCAGAGAGTCAACTATCCCCAGCGTTGGCCACGCTGGATTTTGTGCATTACCTGGCCCTGCCCGCCCACAAAGGCTTTGATCTGATGGCCTCGCTGGTCCACTTGGAGCAGCTGCCGTTAGAAAGTGTTTTTATCGAAAATACCCGCCTCGACGAATTTCCGGTCGCGCTGTTCCAACTGCCGCAACTGCGCACCCTGAGCATCAAACGTGGCTCTTTTCGCCCAAAGCAGCCCATGCTGGTGCCGGAAGGAGGCCCTTTCGGCAGCCCGGTCTTGGAAAAGCTCATCATTGACGGTTATCCTTTGGTGGGCGAAACGCGGCTCGGCCCCTTCCCGCGTTTGCGGGAGGCCATATTTATCCGTTGTGCACTTACAACCATGTCCTTTTTGGAAAATGCCCCGTTGGTAGAACACATTGCGTTGAAAAACAATCATTTGGAGACGCTGCCGCCTTTCCTGGCCGATTGTACCGAGTTGCGCATCCTGGACTTGAGCGGCAATCCGTTCCGCAAGATCGAACTAAACCTCGAGCGACTGGTGCGCCTGGAAGAGCTGGACCTGAAAATGCAGCCGCAACAGGTGCCGTAAGAGGACGGTAGATGGTGGACGGCCCGCAGTGGATGGTGTAGCGTACTCCACACCGTCTATCGTCCAATCCGTGCAAAAATCGGGAAATGAATCATTTTGACCTCATTGTCCGCCCAAAACAACCGTAGTGCGGCCACAAAATCTACGTCCAGCGGCGAACGGCCGTTTTTTTCCACGAAACGTTTTACCGCCGACCAAGTGTTCAGGTAACCCAGCAACTGCTCCAGGGACCACGAGTAGGTCATGGTCATTTCCGGCAGCGGCACTTCCTCAAACGGAAACGGGATAGTGGCGTAGGCATCGTCCACATAGTGGCGTTCCACGTCCCAGTACCCTTCCAGCGTCTCGTGGTAGAGTTGATCGAAGATCGCATCCGTCGGGGCATCTACTTTCAACACATTGTAGCCCACCAATGCCAGTACGCCGCCTGGCTTGAGCACCCGCCGCACCGCTTGGTAGAAGTCTTCGAATTGGAACCAGTGGACGGCCTGCCCCACCGTCACTAAGTCAAAACAATGGTCGGGGAAATCTGGCGATTCAGCCGCACCCACCGCATAGTGGACATTTGACCAGGCGTGGGCGTTGGCCAGTTGGTTTGCGCTGATATCCGTGGCGAACACCCGTTGGAAGCGCTCGGCCAAGCCCACAGCGATCTGGCCATTGCCGGTAGCAGCATCCCACGCGGTATCGAAATGTTGGCAGAGTGAAAACAAAAAATCAAAGAACTGGGGCGGGTAGCCGGGCCGGAAGCGTGCGTAGTCTGCGGAGTGGTTGGAAAAGTTGTCTTTCATGGTGTTCGAGTTACCGCTGTACCACCACCCGTTGCACCTCCGCACCACCCGGCCATTGCAGGTGGAGGAACAGTATACCCGATTCCGGGGCCAGCAGATCCGTTTGTTGATAACCTGTCTCCCGGTCGCTGGTCGTGGTATGTAGCAAGCGGCCGTTGAGGTCGGTAAGGGTGAGGGTCACCAAGCCAGCGGTGGGCAGCCAATAGGCGACACGAATCGGGCCGTGGGTAGGATTGGGTGCCGCCGGGTAGAAAATGGCCCGCTCCGGCACCACGCTGGGTGCTTCGAATTGCAGAGCCACCGATTTGGTCTGCAGTTGCCGGTCATAGGCCTCGGTGGCTACTTGGTCATCCAAGCGCAGGGCTTCTTGTATAGTCCCCCGTTGCAAGGCCTGGAAAGTAAGGGTAAACGCACGTTGGGCAGCCCCGTGGTAGCTGGCCGCAGACTGCCAACTGGCCATTACCCGGTTTTGGGAGTAGAGTGTGCCAAGTGCCTGCGGGGAGACCAAGCCCGGTGTCACGCTTTGGAGCGTTAGGAGGCGAGGGTCTGCCACCAAGCCGATCTGAAAGCCTTGCAACTGCGCCAAGTCGGGCGTCATTATGTCCACCATTACGGTCTCGCCAGCGGCAAAATGGCGGTCAGGCACGCGAAAGCGCACAGGGCCTGCGCTTGCACGGGCTTCTGCTATAGCCAAAGGATGGAGCGTCAATGAGCCATCCACATCGCCAGTCTTGATCGCCATAAAGTGTTGGTTCAGGCCATTGGTCATTGGGCAAACCGTTTTGATGGTTTCTGGAAAGGACGTCGCCCAAGGGTTGTTCGGCTGGGGAAAGGCAAAGGAGGTCGGCACGAAGCGCCAAGCGGTGTTGCCATAAAACTTTGGTGATGCGCCCACGATCACTTTCGTCAAGCTGTCCACATCGGCAGAGGTGACTTTGCCATCGCGGTTCACGTCGGCGGCGATGATGCGGTATGGGTTGGGCAGCGTATCCTGTCCAGCGAGGTAGCGGGCGACGAGCAGCGCATCCAGCGTGGTGACCCCGTCTTGCGGCAGCGTATCGAGCGATGGCGTCAAGGTGTAGTTGCAGGTGCCGGGGGCAGCCGCAAATTGGAAGTTGCCCTGGGCATCTGTGGAGCCTTGCGCCTGTTGCGGTATGGGGACGGCAAGGTTGCTTTTCAGTCGTATTTGTACGCCCGGCAGCATTTGCAACTGGTCGGTATGCACATTCCCGGTGAGCGGACCGGGGGGCAGGCAAGCCCCCACGTGGTCTTGCACGATCAGGTAAGTGGTGCAGTAATCGGCATTGCCATAGGCATCAACGGCCCACACCTCAATGAAATTTTTACCGACTTCGTTGCAGTCGAACGTAAGCGATGGGCTATTGAGAGGGAAGCCAATGCCAGTGTTTGCCCGGCGAATTCCGATCTTTATCTCCGGGGTTGGGGTGCAGTTGTCATAAGTCTGCTTTAGGAAATCCGTAGCCCATATCGTAATCATACCAGCTGGCATGATGTTGACACTCAACCCGTTGTAGCAGGCAATGGTGGGCGGTTTGCAATCTTTGACGATGAAGTCGTATTTGCAGATAGACTGGTTGCCACAGCCGTCGCTGGCGATCCATTCTACCTTGTGGTTTCCGTAGGGCAGGCCTATGCCGGGGGGCAGTTTTATTTTGGCCACTACCGTATCCGCCGTTATCGTGCGCTCAATGGGCCAGGCCCCCGGTGTGCTGCTGTTTCGAAAGGTCTCCATGACACCATCGCCGTCCAAGTCCAGGAACAGGCGGTAAGTAAGCACGATGTCGCTTTTGGAGCAAGCATCGGTCATTTTTATGTTCAGATTGATCGGGCCTTCGCAGCGGTCCAGGCCGTAGTTGTATTGCAATGGATCATTGCCGGTGAAATCGCAAAAGACGGGCGTCGTGATCGGGCAGTTGAGAAAAACTGGCGCGTTGTTGTCCAGTATTTTAATGATCTGCGTGTACTGTAAATAGCCGTGGTTGTAGATATCCCCAACGGCGATGGTGCCCACGTCGGTATAGCCCGGGTTTTCTACGAAGGCCGGGTAAGTCCAGTTGGGGTTATAGTCGCACCACCAGAGTAGCTTCCAGGTACGAAATATCTTTTTGCAGCTGCCACTGGCGTTCAGCGTAAACACCATATCTGTCATCGAAACACCAACGTTGAATCCGCAATAGCCGCTTCTTGTAATTTCTGGCCAGACCACGTTGGCCTGCCCGCCGCAACCTACCACGGTGACGTCGTCGGGAAATTTTACGGTGTAGTACTGCTGCGCAGAAATGGCGGTCAGCGTAATCAATTGAAGGGCGAAGGCGAGGAAGATGATGCGCATGGCTGGATAATTTTGGGCGAAATTAAGCTAGTGTTCACGTTGGCATTTCGGAGAATATGACGCATTGACGACAAAAGGCCACGTTGAGTCGCCAGATTTCGTTTTGTCAAGCCTACTGGATAGTCCCCACGGATTATCTACTTTTGCCACCCTACCCACCGAAGCCTTTTTCAGGCGAAGGAAGGTTCTCTGCATACTTAATATCTCAAATTTTACCCTATATGCCCGACGTTATTTTTTCCCTTATCCAAAAAGAACTTACTCGCCAGCGCCGTGGCGTGGAGCTTATTGCCTCCGAAAACTTTACGAGCCAAGCCGTGCTGGATGCGATGGGCACTTGCCTGACCAACAAGTACGCCGAGGGCTACCCCGGCCGCCGCTATTATGGCGGCTGCGAAGTCGTGGATGAGGTGGAAACATTGGCCATCGAACGGCTGAAAGACCTCTTTGGGGCGGCTTGGGCCAATGTGCAGCCACATTCTGGGGCGCAGGCCAACGCCGCCGTATTTTTGGCCTGCCTACAGCCCGGCGATCCGATTTTGGGCTTTAGTTTGGCGCACGGTGGCCACCTGTCACACGGATCGCCGGTGAACTATTCCGGCAAGGTGTACCAGCCGTTTTTCTATGGGGTGGAAGAAGAAACCGGTCTCATTGACATGGAAAAAGTGGAGGCCCTGGCCCATGAACACCAACCGAAACTCATCATCTGCGGGGCCTCGGCCTACGCCCGCGATTGGGACTATGCCCGCTTCCGCCAGATCGCCGATAGTGTGGGGGCGCTGTTGCTGGCGGACATCGCCCACCCGGCTGGACTGATTGCCACGGGCCTGCTCAACAACCCGATGTCGCATTGCCACATCGTGACCAGCACCACACACAAGACCCTGCGCGGCCCACGTGGTGGCCTCATCATGATGGGCCAGGATTTCGACAATCCGTGGGGCCGGACTACCAAAAAGGGGGCAACTATTCAAATGTCGAGTGTGCTGGACAGCGGCGTGTTTCCCGGCATGCAGGGTGGCCCGCTGGAACACGTTATCGCTGCCAAAGCCGTGGCTTTCGGCGAATCACTACAACCATCGTTTCGGGACTACGGCCAGCAAGTCATCAAAAACGCCCACGCAATGGCCGAAGCCTTTGTGGCCCACGGTTACCGCATTATCTCCGGCGGTACGGATAACCATTTGATGCTGATTGATTTGCGTTCCAAGAATGTGACTGGTAAGGTCTCCGAAAACGCCCTTGGTGCCGCCGACATCACCGTAAACAAGAACATGATCCCCTTTGATCCACAGCCGCCGATGACCACCTCCGGTATCCGGGTTGGGACGCCGGCCATCACATCACGTGGATTTATGGAAGATGACTGCTGCCAAGTAGTGGAATGGATTGACGAGGTGCTGAGCCGCCCGGACGATACGGCGCACCATACCCGGGTTCGTGCGGAGGTGAATCGGTATATGGAGCGGTTTCCGTTGTATGAGGGGGAGAAAAATTAAGAGGGTGAGAGCCAATATTTTTCGCTTTTAAGTACAGGATTTTCTTGTTTGTCAACTATATGGCATCTTCTACGATTTGTACTCTGATAGGTGCTTATTTTTGCAATAAAAAGGTAGGTTATGAAAGTCATCACGCTCAAATTGAACAACCAAAGTGAATGGCACTTCTTGTTGGATCTGCTGCGTCGCCTGCACATCAGCTTTGAATGACAAGAGGAAAAGACGATGCCAGAAAAAAATGGGCATTCGCCTACCGATGCTATTTCGGCTCCGCAGACTTGATACTCCAATCAGCGACTTTGATTCGCTTATCGGATGCAGTGCATTGGAAAACAATTTAATACTGGTTTCTGAAAATGTTCCTGAGCTGGCCCGTATTGAGAATATTCAGTTGGAAAATTGGATTGTTCGGCCTAGTCATTCTTGACTATTTTTCCACCAACAACTTCCGAATCAATAGCCGCAAATTAGGCTCCACAGCACGGACAGTGGCAATCACCTCAGCAGTAGTGGTCTCCCGAATGGCTGACAACGGATAGGAAACATTGCTGACCATCGAAATCATCATCACGCGCAACCCCGCATGGCGGGCCACCAGCACTTCCGGGATAGACGACATACCCGTACAGTCGCTGCCAAGACGATGTAACATCTCGTATTCAGCGGGTGTCTCCAAATTGGGGCCTTGCAGGGCGGAATAGACGCCCTCCACCGCCCGGATACCGTGTTTTCGAGCAATTTCCAAGGCCTGTCGCCGCCATTCCGCGTCATAGGTGCGCAACATATCGGGGAAACGCGAGCCAAGCCGCTCGTCGTTCTCGCCGCGCAAGGGGTGTTCAGGAAGCAGATTGATGTGGTCGCGCACCACCACCAGATCGCCAGCGCGCAGGTGCGGATTTACGCCGCCCGAAACGTTGGTAATGATAATCTGCTGGATGCCGAGTACCTGCAATACTCGCACTGGAAAGGTAATTTGCTGCATCGTCCAGCCTTCGTAGTAATGGAAGCGGCCGACCATGACGACTACCGGGTGGCCACCCAGATGGCCAAGCAGCAAGCGGCCCTGATGGCTCTCCACGGTACTGGCCGCGAAATGTGGAATATCCTGATAGGCAAGTTCAGCTGCTATTTCTACGTCGTCGGTGAGCTGGCCCAGGCCGGTGCCGAGGATGATGCCGGTGTAGGGCTGGAAGACCGTGCGTTGACGGATGTAATGGGCAGCCTCTTGTATCTTATCGAACAAGGTCATAAAGGGATGTGGTCAATAGATTTAATGTGGTCAATGTGGCCTACCTTTTCAAAGGAATCGTTCTTTCCACTCCGGGCGGGGCAGCATACAGGCTTCGCGGCGACCAAACCAGCGGTAGCGGTTGCGGGCGATCCAGTTGTATACCGCATCGCGCAGAAAACGGGGAATGATTTTTAGCCCATAGGCCAATTTCCATAATCCGCCTAAGTGCCGGGCGATTTCCAGGGGCGCATCGGAACGCAGGAAAATACGCTCTCCCTCTACCAATACCACGCTATCGAAATGCGCCTGATCCAGCCCAAAACGGCGCAGCAGGGCTTGACCAGTGTCCGACTGTAGGGCGGCAAAGCGAAACTTGCCCTGCGGATCATGGAGCAGTATCCATTGCACGGAGGCGTTGCAGAGGTTGCACACGCCATCGAACAGCAGTATTGGATGTGAAGCATCAGTATTCATGGATATAAGCCCATTTTTGGCTGAACAAGTGACATGAGCAGGGCTACGCGGTACAACTTGGTCGGGCTTGGTTTGGTTGCAGGCCGTTGGGCTGACAGGAAATAGCCGCCGCCAAGATTTACCATTATATTGACATTATCAATGGACAAAATCGAGGTTATCAACGTTTTACCCACGTTGTTTCGACTAAAACAAACCCGTGCAACCCTTGATTTTGCCTACTTTCGCGCGATTTTTGATGCAGATGCTAGACTTTATTTTGAGATTTTTTGGAGGCAGGTTTTTTGGAAGGGGGGCCGTAGAACACGCCCCCTTCTACGTCCCCGTAGAGGAAGCCCCCCCCTGCCCCCCCGTAAAGGGGGGGAGTATATTCTGGGTAAGGATGACAGATTCCAATATACTGGCAACCAATACTTCCCCAGCGGCGGAGTGGGTGTCGTCCCCCCCCTCCACGGGGGGGCTAAGGGGGGCTTCCTCTAAGGAGGGGTCAAGAGGGGCCTCTACATCTCTTCGCCTCTTGCCCCTTGCCCTTTGCTTATTGCCCCTTGCCCTGTTTGCCCAGTCGCCGACAACTCCTCCCCAAGACACGTCGCAGAAACTCAAAATCGAGACGGCACTGCTGGTCGAATATTTTGTCAAGGGGGAGCGAACGGTGCAAAAGTTGAGCGGCAATGTACGGCTGCGGCAGGACAAGACCCTGGTGTACTGCGATACGGCGATTTTGGACGAGGATAATGCCATTTTGAAGGGCCAGGTGGTAATGGAACAGGGCGACAGCACGAAGGTGTTCGCCGATTCGGCACACTACAACACTATCACCAGGATCAGCGACTTATATAGCAACGTGGTGCTGGTGAACGGTCGTCAGCAACTGTTTACCAATAAGTTGCGCTATGACTTGGGGCGCAAGATCGCAACCTACCACAGTGGTGCGACGATGACCAACGGTAAAAGCCAACTCAAAAGCCAGCATGGGTACTACTATGTAGATGCGCGTGAAATATTTTTCAAGGGCAACGTAGTGACCACTGATCCCGACTTCACGATGCGTACCGACACCATGGCTTTCAATACCGAAACGCAATTGGTTCGTTTTGTGGCCCCGACGCTGATCAGCCAACGCGGGGCCAAGATCTACACGGAAGGCGGTTTTTACGACATCGAAGGCGACTTTGCGGAGTTTGACCTCAATCCGCAGTACGAGAAAGGCGGGCAGCGCGGGCGCGCCCAACGGATGCGCTACTCTGGCACCACGAAAGAGTATGTGTTGGAAGGCGATGCCTACATCGACGAGCCAGCCAAGGGCCAGCAAACGCAGGCCGACGTCATCCGCTACAACACCCTCACCGAGCAGACAGTGCTGCGCGGCAATGCCCATTTTCAGGACAGCACCCGTGACATCCGGGGGACGGAAATCCGCTATGACAGCCGCAACAAGGACTACCAAATCGTTGGCCGAGGACGGGTAAACGACCCACCCAACATCATCGAGGCAGATTCGCTCAACTTCAATGACCAGTTGGGGGCGGGCCTCGCGCTTGGCAACGTCGTGTGGCAGGATACGGCCAGCAAATTCACGATCCTGGCTTTTCGCATGGACTATAACAAACAATCGCAATACCTCAACGCTTTCGGCGGCGCGGGCGAACAGGGCGCGGCGGGCCGCCCGATGATGAAGACCCTGATTGATCTCGATACACTGTATCTGGCTGCCGATACGCTTACTTCGTACAAGCCCGATTCTACTACTGATGTTCGCTTATTGCTGGCCTACAAGAATGTACGTATCTTTAAAAGTGATATGCAGGCCGTCTGCGATTCGCTGTCGTTTAGTTCGGCGGATTCTATTTTTTGGTTTTACAAACTGACCAAATTGCCCGTTATTTGGTCAGACACCTCGCAGTTTTCAGCCGACACGATCCGTATGTTGGTGAAAAACAGCAAGTTGGATCGGATTTGGCTGCGCCAAAATGCGCTGGTTATCAATTCGGAGGACGAAATGCTGTTTAACCAAATCAAGGGCCGTAACACCACTGCTTTTTTCCGCGAGAATCAGATCCGCGAAATGCTGGTTGAGGGCAATGCCCAAGCGGTGTACTATGCCCTTGACGACCGGCGAGCCTACATTGGGGTGAACGAAACAGCGTGTTCCGAAATGCGGCTTTATTTTGGCAACAACCAAGTGGAGAGCATCAAATTTTATACGGAGCCGGCCGGTAAATTCACGCCGATAAAGAAGGCTGGTAACACTGGCAAGCAGCTGGAAGGTTTTTTTTGGGATAAAACCCGGCGTCCACGGCGGATAGCGGATATTCTATGAATATATTCATGCAGCGTAATGCAAATTTTTGGAGGATGCGAATATTTGAGTATTTGACCAAAACATCAGACAATCAGGTATGTATCAAATACTCAAATACTCATTTTTTCAAATACTCAACATTCTATGAAATTGCTTAAAACATTGCTTTACATTGGCTTGGCCTTGGTATTGTTGATCTTGGGCTTGGGCTTTTTTGCCAAAAGGAACTACCATATTGAGCGCAACCTCGAGATCAGGGCACCCAAGACCCTGGTCCACGAACAGGTACGCCTATTTAAAAATTTCAAGGTCTGGTCGCCGTGGAATGAACTCGACCCCAATATGCAATCCAGCATCATGGGCACGGACGGAGAGCCGGGTGCTGTGTATCAGTGGTCGGGCAATGACGACGTGGGGGCTGGCAGCCAGACCATCCGGAAGGTAACACCTGACCGCATAGACCTGGACCTGGCGTTTACCGAACCTTTTGAGAGCAAGTCGCCGGTATTTTTTCACCTGGAAGAAAAAGGGGCCAACACAAAGGTGAGCTGGGGCTTTGATGTGCATTTCCCCTTTCCGATCAACGTATGGGCGATGTTCACCAACGTGGACAAGGCCCTCGGTAAGGACTACGAACGTGGCTTGGTAAACCTGCAAAAGGTATGTAACAGCATCCTGCACCCAAAATATAATGGTTACGAGGTGTTTTTGGCCGATTTGCCCGTAAAATATTACGTGGGCATCCGTAAAACGATTGACACGACGGATTTGACCGATTTTTACATGGCTACTTTGCCAAAAACAATGGTGGCTGTGGAGAAAAACGGGGGCCATTTGGATGGATACCCGTCCGGACTATTCTGGAACTGGGGCCACAATGGCCAAGCGGATGTGGCCGCTGCCCTGCCCACCAGCCAGGAAATGAAATATGGCGACAGCCTGATGGTGTTCAAAATAGGGGGTGACACTGCCCGGATCATCAATTACTACGGCCCATACAGTGGCACGGTGGAGGCCCACATCGCTATGGAAGAGTATATGCAAAAAAAGAACCTGACCAGCTCCCTGCCGGTAATCGAAGAGTACGTGACCGACCCAACGGTGGAAAAGGATACCGCCAAATGGCTCACGAAGATTATTTATTTCATCGCTCCGCAGGAGGAAATAAACAAGGAGCAATCGGCAAAAGGCAAGGTGCAGATGGGCAAAAAAGAGCAATAAGTAAAGGGCAGTCAGCCAAGGCGTCCAGGGGCAATTGGCCGAGTAATTGCTGGATGGGTTTTGCTTTTTTACCTTTGTTTTCTTGCTTATGGGGGCTGGTTTCCAATTGGGCAGGGCTTTTGCTTATAAGTTATCTTTACTTCGTACTGTCACCAACCACCTGCCGATGAAAGGCCCAAAAATAGAACTGTCTGCCTACCAACGCTTCATCGATGGACTGATGCACCTGTTCATTATCGTTGTTTTGCTGGGCATCTTCCTGAAAGTGCTGGTCTTTTAAAATGTTGGAGGTCGTTGAGAATGTTGAGGAACACTTAGATTATCAATAGACTGCAAAGATTTTCTATCCCAACTATTTTCTCCACCTTTTCAACGCCTCCACCTTCTCAACACCTCCCTAATTCATGTCCGAACTCAAACACGGCGATCTCTTTTCCCGCGATACTTCCACTAGGGGGCGAACCAAGCAGTGGCTGGGCAGACAGTCGTGGGTACAGAGACTGAATAGTCCGCTGGGTCTGATGCTGTTGCTGATGGCTACTTTGCCCGTCTCTTACCTGTTGGTGGCCTTAGAGTTCAAAGTCAGCTTCGTCCTGTTTTTGGTGTTGATCGGGCTGCCCCTGGTGGCCTTGTGCCTGGTCAACCTGACTTTTGGGTTGGGATTACTGTTAGTGGTGGCCGTGTTGGTGGTCTTCGGCGCAAAGTATACCGGTGCTCCCATCGGCACCCTGCTCGACTTGCTCATTTTGGTGAGTGCCGTGGCCATTTTGCTGCGCCAAATCAAGGATCGGGACTGGTCGTTCGCCCGGCACCCCTTGAGTACCATCGTAGCTATATGGTTGTATTTCAACATTATGCAGGTGCTGAACCCTTGGGCAGAGTCAAAAATGGCCTGGTTGTTCACCGTACGCAGCGTGGCCATCCAGCAGATGGTATACTTCATTGGGGCTTATGCTTTCTATCGCAACCAGCGCAGTATTACCTTCATTTTAAAACTCATTATTGGCATTTGTTTCGCCAGCGCGTTGTACGGATTGAAGCAGCAGTACCTAGGTTTTAGCGGACAGGAGACGGCTTGGATCATGGCCGATTCCAAGCGTTTCGAGCTATACTATCAGTGGGGCTTGATGCGTATTCCGTCGTTGTGCTACGACCCAACCACTTTTGGCATCCTGATGGCCTGCTTCGGGATGTTCTGCCTGGCATTGTTGGCTGGCCCGAGCACTGGGCGACAGAAATTACTGTTGGGTTTAATGTTTATTTGTGCCCTCTGGGCTATGGCCTTCACCGGGACGCGCACCGCCTTCGCGCTGGTACCGATCGGGGGCCTTTTTTACGCCGGCCTTACGCTCAACCGGCGGGTAGTGATGCTCGGTGCGATCATCGGACTGCTGGGCGTGGGGTTTATCCTTAAATCATCGTCGAGCGGCGTTATCTTCCGTGTCCAGTCGGCTTTTAATCCTTCTAAAGACGACTCCATGAACCTGCGCCTGGAGAACCAGAAGAAAATCCAGCCCTACATCCAAAGCCACCCCATCGGCGGGGGCTTGGGCAGTTGCGGCCTATGGGGCGAGCGATTCAACCCCGATAGCGAGCTGTCGAAATTCCCCCACGACTCCAGCTTCGTGCGCATGGGCGTAGAATTGGGCTGGATTGGGCTAATCCTGTATACCCTGTTGCATTACGCGGTGCTGCGCACGGGATTGTACTATTTTGTCCGCTGCCGCGACCCGTGGATCAAGGCCATTTATGCAGGCATCACCACTTGGTGCTTCATGTTGGCCGTGGCCTGCTACGCCCAAGAGGCCATCTTGCAGCTGCCCATGAACGTGATCTACAACATTTTTCTGGCCATCCTTGTCACGCTGAAAAATTTTGACCCGGCCTTCCAACCCGAAACGGCCCAAGTAGAGGCGAGTAATTAAGAGGGTAAAAACTTGATTGTCAAATTTTTAAAAATAAAATCCATCATTTCGCTAACCAGTAATCCACTGTCCATTCATATTTTTTCGACGATGAAACCAACTTTTTACCTCTGTTTGCTGCTGTTTGCTACGACTACCCTACCTGCTCAACAAACTGATTATGATGCCATTATACAACCTTTGGATGCCAAGGCCCGCGAATTGCCAGAATATCTCGTACAGCTGGCCTGGCTGAACAGCCCGGATGGCATTATTGCATTGGAAGAGGTAAAAAATGCACGGGATGATGTCAAAAATGTGCGCAAAGAGTGGATGCGCGACCTACAGGCAACCTTTAATCTCAACGAAGGCAATGTGCGTCCCAAGAATTCGGCAAACAACGCCTTTTTTCCACGCTACAATTTCGGCCTGAACCTCAACGCCTTTAACCTGCTGACGCAAAATGCCAAGAGTCGGATCAGCAAGCGGGATGTAGATATCGCCGAACAGCGGGTGAACCTGCGCAAACTGGCCGTCCGCGCCGAGACACTGACCCGCTACGCCAATTTCAAGTTGGCCAAAGCAGTGTATAAGACCCGTGCGTTGGCGGAACAAGAGATGAACGCCAACTTCATCCTCATGGAACAATCGTTCAAGACCGACGAAGCCACTTTTGAGCAATACACGCTGGCGTCTACCAGCTACTATCAGGCCCAAGAGTTTCGCATCCGCGCCGAGACAGAGGTGCAACTGGCCAAGTTCCGGTTGGAGGAGATGCTCGGCCTGAAGTGGGAACAAGTACAGCACCCGGCCAAAGACGAATAAAAGGCGGCTTTGTTTTCAGGTAGAGTCCGCCTACTTTTACGCCATTTTTACACCCTCCACCCTTTTTTCCGCGCCCATACCACGCCGGGATATCCTCTTTTGTATGAAAAACATTCCATTGATCCTGAGTATCGTCCTGTTGGCCGCTGTCGGCCATTTGTACTACTTGACCCTAAAAAAGGACAAACCTGTTGACCAGCAAGTCAGTACGCCGACGGCAGGTAATCCGGGCGTACGGGTGGCCCACGTAAATGCCGATACTCTCGACGCGCAGTACGAGTGGCTGAAAACGCAGAAGGCAGCCATTGAGCAACGCGTAAAAAACGCAGAAAACACCTTGGGCAACAAAAAGGAAAAACTGATGAAAGACCTGGAAGTGTTTCAGACTAAATATCAAAGCGGTACGATGACCGAGGCCGATGCAAAAGGACAATACGAAGGCCTGATGCAACGCCAGCAAAAACTCGGAGAAGAGGAAGCGCAGCTCAGTAAACAACTGGGCGAAGAGCAGAAAAAAGCGTTCGATAACCTCTACGCCAACGTAGAGAGCCAATTGAAGACGCTGAGCAGCCAAATCGGCTATGACTACATCCTGTCGTACAGCCGTGGCGGCCCGATCCTGTTGGCCAACGATAGCCTGGACATCACCAAGCAAGTGCTACAGCTGTTGAATGCGAAGGAACCCGGTAAGTAGAATTGCTGCCCAAACCGTCAATGCCTACCAATTGCTTTTTCAGGCCCCCAGCCAGCTCTTGAATTCCCCCACCCGCTCCCTGCTGACAAACACCTCTTCGGGCGCAGCGGGCACAAGCTCCAATTTTAAGCGGCCGTTTAAGTGAGGGTGTATCTTATGCAGGGCATGGAGGCGTAAGGTCATGTTTCGGCTGACGCGGAAAAAATCGTGTGGATCAAGCAACCGTTCCAGTTCTTCCAGCGTGTTTTCCACGAAGAATTTTTTCCCGGCAAAAGTAAAAGCCTGGGTCAGACCGTCGCCGGAACGAAAAAAAGCGATGTCTACGGCGGCCAGGAAGATCAGTTGCTGTCCGTTTTTTACCAGAAAACGGTCTTTGAACCGCTCTTTTTGAAACAAATGGGCTACTGCGGCGAAGTCAAAGGGAACAGACTTGGTACGTTGGTTTTCCAGCTTGGCCAGAGCCGCGCTCAGGTCTTCCGGGTCGATGGGCTTGAGCAGATAATCGATAGCGTTGACCCGAAAGGCCTGTACTGCGTATTGATCGAAGGCGGTAGTAAAAATAACCGGGGCCGTCACGCCCACCTGCCGGAAAATGTCAAAACTCAGTCCGTCAGCGATCTGAATATCCATGAAAATCAGGTCGGGCGCAGGGAAGTGGCGCAACCAGCGCACCGCACTTTCCACTGAGTCCAGCGTCTCGATGACTTGGAAGGTGGGGGTATGGGCCAGCAGCAGTTTGGTGAGTTGCTTGGCGGCGGGCAGTTCATCTTCGATGAGGAGGATTTTCACGGGCGCGATTATCGGGCTGGATGAGGCGGCTTATCCGAAAAAAGGACTTGGTGGTACAGCTGGGCCAGCGTGATTTCTTTTCCCGCAAATGAAATAGAAGCGTTCAAATCGATAAAATCTTCACTTAGCCACTGGTTTGGATTGGGCGTACGCGTATAGACAGTAACCAATGGGGTGTGTTGATGGATATAAAAAATCTGCTGGAGCGAAGGGCATTGTTTGTAATTAGGCAATTTTTCGGTTTGATCGTAATGTATGGTGCCATCGGAGAATACCTCCACTACCGCATAAGGATTGATGATAGAGCGGAAAGTATATTTTTTTACTTTATGCAAAATATATTGTGGTTCTTCAGCCAATACCACGGCATCGGGCTTATACTGTACTTTAAGAGTTGGGATATAAATGCCAAGATTGCTGCCATACACCAGGAAATTGGTCTCTTTTAATAAGACGGTTTTGGCAATCCAAATGGCATTGCCGCAGATGAGTTCGTGAATATCTGTAGGCATATTTTGGGCAACGATTTGGTGATTGGAGTATTCAACCCGATACTCGCACTGCTCGGCAAAAATCAGATACTCTTCAAAAGAAGCATCCACCCGAATCGTGTCGGCGGTTTCTAAGCGTTCTTGTAGAGTGCGTGGCAAAGCGGCAACAGCAGTCATGGCAGCGATATTTTTGTACAAATATAGTCCAAAGTAAAATGCCTGATAGGGTGCGTTTACACTTTCCATGTTTCAAAAACATGAAAAGTCTGCGCTGCGCCTCACGGTTCCAACGGCAAATCCACCGCTTCCAGTAAGCGCCCGACCGGGTACATCCGATGCGTAGGTTCGTACCAGGGCGAGTGGCGGTACACCCAATCGAGTTGGAGTGTGCCATTCGCCGCAAAAGTAGGGTCTGCCGACTTTTTGGCTTCCAATTCCGCACGGACCGCCGGGTTTGCTTTTAAAAATTCGGCCGCCAAATCTTCAAAGACGTAGGCCGAAAAATATTCTTTCTGCATCAAAATCGGCTCGAAGAAATTCCATGCAAACCAAGAGTCGGGGGCGTTGGGTTCCAGCGTCTCAAGCAGGTAGCGGTTGGCGTTCTGGTTGGGAAAAATGACCACATCACCGCGCTGGAAAGTGCGCTTGACCATTCTCTTTTCCACTTCCACCGCGCTGTGGTAGTGGTGGCCTTCCCAACCGTTGCGCGTTTTATATTCCCCAATAAAATAAGTCTCCACTTCGACCTCCACGTCTTTGGCCAGCCGCTGTATATCCACGCCGTTTAGTTCAAGGCGTTCGATCACGTTTTCCCAAGCCTGTGGAAGCAAGTAGGCCAGCGGTTTTTCGACGGTTACCAATGGTTTGAAATAATTATAATAGGGGATGTTGCGCGCATAAGGCTCACTACGATCATACCACAGGCGTGGCAAGCCCGACACCTCGGAAGGCTTGTATTTTGCCGCAAATCCTTTGAACAACAGGCTGTCGCGCTTAGTCCTGTCCAAATCGTAGTCCAGTACAAATTCCCGTTTCGTACGAGTCCTTTCAAAAGCCGCGGCGCGGGCCTTGCCGATCTCCACGTGGTGGCTGGCCACGAAACCAATCACCACTTCCATAAAGGCGTAGGTACTCCACAGCCGGTCGGCAAAGGGTTTCAGCATATGCGTTTCGGGCATGAAGCCGATGGTATTCCAGAGTGCCGCATAGCCAGTGGAATAGCGGCCATAATCGCAGAAACCAGAAATCCCACTGTCGGGCGTTTCGCCGGGGCCATCCACGTAGGGAATCATTTCCCACTGACGATCTTTCATGTTGGCGTACAATTCGGGCAGCATGGTCTCCTGCAAAAACTGTCCCAGTGGTGCTTCCAGCTTATCGTGCTGGGTGGCGATGAGGGTCATGGTGTATTGGTAATCCGCGCCATTGGAGGTGTGGTTGTCTACAAAAATATCGGGTTGCCAAGTCTGGAAAATCTGGTTGAAAGTGCGGGCGTTGCGCGAATCGCACTTCACAAAATCGCGGTTGAGATCGTAGTTGCGGGCATTGCCGCGAAAACCATACGACTCGGGGCCGTCTTGATTGGCGCGAGTAGAGGAGTTGCGGTTCAGGCAGCCGTCAATATTGTACACCGGAATGACAACGATGACCAGATTGTCCAAAGCGGCTGGTAGTGCCGGTTTATGCAGGTATTCGCGCAACAAGAGTATTGTGGCATCAATACCTTCCGGCTCGCCGGGATGTATGCCATTGTTGATCAACAAAATGCGTTTGCCGGAACGGCGAATTCTGGCGGCATCGAATTCCCCACTCTTCGACAACACCGCTACGTGAAGCGGTTCGCCGCTGTCGGTGCTGCCCACCGTCGTCAGGCGAAAGATGCTGGGGTAGGCTGCTGCCATTTTTTCATAGCAGGCGATGGCTTCCTGGTAAGTAACGGTTTGGTTGGGATTGGTCTCGAAAGGTATTTTAAAGTCGGCCATAGTATGACGCTGGATTTGGTGGGTACAGGCCGTGCCAAGCAAGACCATGATGAATAGGTGTTTGAACATAGGGGTAAGGTTTTATCAACCAATAAGCAGACTTTCTCCGGTCATCACTTCTGGCTGGGGCAGCCCCATCAGGGCGAGCAAGGTCGGCGCGATGTCGGCCAGGCGGCCATTGCGCAGCTGCTGACCTTCCCGTAGTCGCTTGGTGACCAGGATGCACGGCACCGGGTTTTTGGTATGCGCAGTATTGGGCGTACCGTCTTCGTTGATCATGTAGTCTGCGTTGCCGTGGTCGGCGATGACCAGGCAGGCGTAATCGTAAGCCAGGGCGAAGCGCACGATCTGGCTGAGGCACTCGTCCACGGACTCAGCGGCTTGCATGGCTGCCGAAAAAACACCCGTGTGGCCGACCATGTCCGTATTGGCAAAGTTCAGGCAGATAAAATCCGGCTGGTTGGCTTCGATATCGGCAATAATGGCATCGCGGATACCAAAGGCACTCATTTCCGGCTGTAAATCGTAGGTAGCCACTTTTGGCGACGGGATCATCAGGCGGCGTTCGCCCCCAAATTCCGTTTCCCGTCCGCCGGAAAAAAAGAAGGTCACGTGAGGGTATTTTTCTGTTTCGGCAATGCGCACCTGGGTCCTGCCTGCCTTTTCAATCACTTCTCCCAACGTCATGCTCACGTCGTCTTTTTCATACATCACATGAATGTTCCGGAAACTGGCATCGTAACGGGTCATGGTCACGTAATACAGTGGCAAATAGTGCATTCCAAAATCCATGATGTGCTGCTGCGTGAGCACCTCGGTGATCTCGCGGCAACGGTCGGTGCGGAAATTGAAGCAGATCACCACATCGTTCGAGCGAATGGTCATATCCAGCGGCTGCCCGTCCTCGGCTATTTGGACGACCTTCATCGGCTTCAAAAACTCGTCGGTCACGCCTTGTTCATAGGAAGCACGGATCGCAGCCACCGGATCACTTACTTCCTCGCCAACGCCTTTGACCATCAGGTCATAGGCCAGTTTGATGCGTTCCCAGCGTTTATCGCGATCCATCGCGTAATAACGACCAATGACAGAGGCCAGTTTAATGGGCTTACTGTCAATATGTTGCGTCAAATTATCAATAAAGTCGGCACCACTCTTGGGGTCGCAATCCCGTCCATCGGTAAAGGCGTGAATGTAGGTCCGTGGGCAACCCCGCTCCACGGCGATGTCGCACAACGCCTGGAGGTGTTCGATGTGGGAGTGAACCCCGCCGTCCGATACCAAGCCCATCAGGTGTACTGTGCGGTCTTGATCGATGGCGTGGTCGAGTGCTGCCAACAACTCCACGTTGGTGTGCAGTTCCCGGTCCCGTACGGCCTTGTTGATACGCGCCAGCTCTTGCCAGATGATGCGCCCGGCCCCGATATTGAGGTGGCCCACTTCGGAATTGCCCATTTGCCCTTCGGGCAAACCCACATCCTCGCCAAAAGTGACGAGCGTACTGTGCGGGTATTGCTGCATCAGACCATCAAAATAAGGCGTGTTGGCTTGGAAGATGGCATCGGAACTGGGCTTTGGGCCAAGGCCCCAGCCATCGAGGATTAATAAAAAAGCGCGTTGGTGCATCATAAAAAAAGGCAAGCAGGCAAAAGACAAAATTGCAACTAGGGCACAAAGAAACAATGCTGGCCGCTGTTTTCACCTTTCTAAGTGGTGTGCAAAGCCAGTTGGCGGACAATTTCTGCCTAATGGGTTGATTGCCATTGCCATCCCGATAAAAAATCGGGATGTTGCTACGTTCCGTTTGCCATTTTGGGTATTTGCTCATCGTCAGCAAGGCCAAACAAAAAAGCCCGACTGGTTATGACAACCAGCCGGGCTTCACCCAAATACACCCCCTTGTTATGGAGGGCCGGGAACGGGCTTTACTTCCCTGCTTTTAGTTTACCGGCCAATTTGTTTACCTCTGCGACCTTACCGTCAGCCTTGGCACTCTTGGTGGCGGGTTTCTTATCGGCCTTCGGTTCGGCGGCTTGTTTGCCGACTTTTGGAGCAGCGACTTTTTGTGGAACCAACTGGTCAATGGTTTCGCCCAACAGGTAGCGTTCTTCCACGACCTGATCGTTCTGCCAGGTACGACGAATCACTTCGTTGAAAACCATTTGTTGGCCTTGGCAATTGGTGAAATCGAACGCAAACTGCGATTCGGTCACGTTGTCGCCGACTTTGGCGGCCAACAATTCAACACGGTTGATCGTGGCAATGTTGTTGAAAAACCAACGCAAGACTTCCAGTTTTTGCGCCTTGGAGTGCGTCTTATCGTGGTCGTTGCTCAAGGTTACGCAATGGTCGGCAGCATACTTTTGGAAAGCACCGACGATGTCGCCTTGGACGACTTGGGCATCCAGTGCCGTTACGAGTTGTTGCAATGTCATAATGATAGGAATACGATTTGGTGAAAAATTGTCGCCGCAAAGATAAGTTAAATTTTAAAACCAAATAAAAATCTGAATATAAAGCCTTTGTTAAGGCTTTGCAAAACTAAAATTGGGCATAAAACTCAGATTGGGCATTTTTCAGATTTGGCTGGGAAAAACTTGTATAAATAAACGTCGACCTATTTTGGGCGAAATTTAATTTTTTGGAAAAATAGATTGCTTTAAAAAAATCCCGTGGACAGGAACAGTTGGTGGATGCAGAAAATCAAAAAAGGCACTCACCACAATGGGCAAGTACCTTGTAATTTTTTTCCAACTATTGAGCGCAAACCCGTAAGAGGGTGGCTATTCTTCCCCTGCTGCCAACCAAAAGTATGGCCTTACTTGATTTCCTCCGCCTTCACGCCAGCCGACCGGGCCACGAAAAACAGTGCCGTACCCACCATCAGAAAATTGACCAGGGCATTGATGAAATTGCCAATCCGAATACCGCCGTCTATTTTGGATGGGTCCAGCGCGTTCGGGCGGCCACCAATTACGATATTGGAGAAGTCCGGATTGCTGGTGACCATCCCTATGATAGGGGTAATCACGTCCACAACCATAGAGTCGATGATTTTGGTAAAGGCGGCACCAATAATGACGGCTATGGCGAGGCTGATAATATCGCCCCGCAGAAGGAATGCTCTGAGTTGGGAAATCATACGTTTTGTTTGGATGGACGATAAAATATTGTTTGACCGGCCAAAAGTAATTTATTGTTGTCGCCTTGCCAAAGCCACGCGGCCCCATTTTCTACTCCGACGCGTCCAAAAACAAATCCAGCGTGATTCGGTCAGCCAGC
>JAYUXG010000403.1:0-21286 GCA_043753125.1 Saprospirales bacterium
CACTTTTTGAAAAAGTGTCACTTCTCCCGCCTCTTGGCTAACCCTGCAACTTTTCCTGGTACAACTTCCTGAATTTCCGCACTTTTGGCGCGATTACAATGGAGCAATAAGGTTGGTAAGGGTTATTTTTGTAATAGTTCTGGTGGTACTTCTCTGCCGCGAAGAACTTGTTGAATGGCGAGATTTCCGTGACGATTGGGTCGTCCCAAATGGCTCGCGCCGCGATTTTGGCCTGCTCTGCCACCGCTTGTTGCTCTGGTGAATGGTAATAAATGACGGAACGATACTGCGTACCAGAGTCGTTTCCCTGACGATTGGGCGTAGTCGGGTCGTGTACGGTAAAGAACACTTCCAGTATGTTCTGAAAAGAAATTATCGTGGGATCGAACGCGACCTGAATAACCTCGGCGTGGCCAGTCCTACCACTGCACACCGCCTCATAGGTAGGATTGTCGGTCGGGCCTCCGCTGTAACCGCTCTCTACTTTAGAGACGCCTTTTAAATCTTGAAAAAAGGCCTCTACGCACCAAAAACAACCGCCACCCAACGTGGCAATTTCAGTAGTGCCAGGTGCTGGCATAGGGACGGATTCTGTCGCGGCAAAAGTAGAAGTCATAGAAAATCGGTTAGTTTTATAAATAAACATCCCAATATTAAGTTGGTTGAAATGCTCTGTCAGTATTCTGCAACAAGAGTCGCTGTCGGGACATTTCGCCGCAGGTGATAGCCGTTTTCGCCGGAAATCAAGCCCAGGAAACGGTGAAGTGCCCGCCATTTGGGCTGGTCCAGTTCATAACTGATGTGCTGATGGAAATACTCTTCCACATTGAAGCCGGGCATAGTCGGCAGTATTTTTATCAATTCCGGAATGTGGTCAATGCCTGTTTTCATAGCGGTATTGAAGCGGCTTACCAGTGCCTCTGGTAACGGCTTGGTGCTGATCCAAGCGGCGAACACAAAGGGCAGGCCCGTCCATTCCAGCCAAGCCTGCCCCAGATCGTAGGTGTAGGCAAACTGCTTTTCGCGCCCGATGGCCCGGTCACCGATGATGACCGCTGCCGTGGTGCCCTTGATCTGTTGCTCAAACCCTTCCGTGGCCGGGATGAATTCTGGCTGGATGTGCCAGTATTTTTCGCATAGGATGCGGGCCAGGGCTACCGAAGTCCGGGAGTGAAAATCGAGATAAATGCGCTTCACTTCGGCCAAAGGCGTCTCCGAGAAAATGCACACGGTTTTCACCGCACCCACTGCCCCGATGCAATAGTCGGAAATGATATGCGCCTCTGGCAATTCAGGGATAATAGCGACGGGGGCCAGTGCCAAATCTGCCTCGCCGGTCAGCAGTTTTTGGGCGCACACAGAGGGAATGTCAAGGCTCAAATCCACCAGGTTGGCCAGGTCGCTGCGGTACAGGCCATAGATGAAAGGCTTGCTGTTCAAATAACTGACGGCGGATATGCGGAGCTGGGACATGGTGGAAGTTGTTGAAAAAAAGGGATTAAGGGAGTTGAGTCTGCTTCGCAGGTTGAGAAAAAAGGTTGAGGGTTGCGCCGTCGAGAAAAATTGTTGAACACGCTCAAAGTCACGGGTTTTCTCAACGGCGAAGCCTCTCAACTACCTCAACATTCTCAACTACCTTCAGGTGCCGCACGTCGTTTTCCAGATCAAAAGTGAACTGCCCATCCGCGTAGCGGACCACATAGCAACCTGTATTAGCATGCGGCGTTCCTTCCATAGAGGCCGGGCCAATGCCTTTGAGCAGGGTGACCAGGCAGCGCAGGGTGCGGCCGTGCGTGGCGACCACGATGCGCTGTTCGGGCCGGGTTTTCAGCCATTCCACAAATCGGCTGACCCGCAGCACCAGTTGGCTGGCACTTTCGCCTTCCGGCAATGCAGCATCCAAGTTGCCGCTCTGCCAGTGGGCAATGGTGCGCTTGTACAATTCGATGCTTTCGGGGGTAGAAGGGATGCCCTCGTGGGTACCCCAGCTGATTTCATTGATGTCCGGAGTCTGTATCCACGGGATTTGCTGATCGATAAATAGTTGCACTGTCTGATGGGTACGCCGCAGCTTAGACGTGACAATTAGTTGAAAGTCAAGGTCCTGATAGGCTTCAAAAAAAGCGCGGGCCTGTGCCTGGCCGGTCTCGTTCAGTTCGGTGTCCACACCGCTGCCCTGCACAATGCCCAAGCGGTTGAATTCGGTCTCGCCGTGGCGGAGGATGTAGATGAGCATGAGATCGTTAATTAACTAATTAAGGACTGGCAGTTCGATGTATCCCCGATACTGTTTGTCTTCCTCAAACACGGTGGTCGTAAAATCTTGCACCACATTGTATAATGTGTCGCGCTCAATAGGGCGGCGGCCCGTGCGGCGGATCATCTCGACCAATTGCTGCGTAGTCAGGCTGGGATGTTGTTCTTCGGAACCGGCCATGGAATAGATTTTCGTAGTATCGTCGATGGTGCCATCCAGATCGTCCACGCCAAAAGAGAGTGACATCTGGGCCACTGGGCGCCCGATCATCGGCCAGTACGCTTTCAGGTGATCGAAGTTGTCCAGGTAAATGCGGCTGATGGCATAATTACGCAGGTCTTCCACGGTGGTGCTTTCGGCGATGTGGCTCATTTGGTTGTCCTGGTTGCGGAACTTGAGGGGGATGAAAGTCTGAAAGCCGCCAGTCTTATCCTGCAACTGGCGCAACCGCTCCAAGTGGTCCACGCGGTGCCAATACTGTTCAATGTGGCCGTAAAGCATAGTGGCGTTGGAGCGCATCCCCAGTTCGTGCCATATTTCGTGGATGCGCAGCCATTGAGCGGCATCGCATTTGTCGGCGGCGATCTGCTCCCGAATGTCGGGATGAAAAATCTCCGCGCCGCCGCCGGGCATACTGTCCACGCCCGCTGCCTTGATCAGGCGCATCCCCTCTTCATAACTAATTTTGGCTTTCTTGAAAATGTAGTGGTACTCTACGGGGGTCAGTGCTTTCACGTGCAGCTCGGGGCGGTGCGCTTTGATTTTGCCGAAAAACTCCTGGTAAAAAGGCAGGTCGTACTTGGGCAAGACGCCCCCAACGATATGAACTTCGGTCACTGGCTGGCCGTCGTATTTATAGACAATGTTCAACATATCCTCCATTGAAAAGGCCCAGGCGTCGGCGTCGGAACGCTGCTTAACCAAGCGGGAATACGAGCAGAACTTGCAGTCGTACACGCATAAATTGGTCGGCTCGATATGGAAATTGCGGTTGAAATAAGTGGCGTCGCCGTTCTTGCGCTCGCGAACAAAATTGGCCAGCAAGCCGAGATAAGCCAGGTCGCCGTGTTCAAACAAAAAAACACCCTCGTCGAAAGTAATGCGCTGATCGTCAGCGACCTTTTGCGCTATTGCGCGTTGTTCGGCACCCAGATCGGGGTTATTCAATAGCAGGTCCAATGGTGCAACGCTCCGCATAATGGTATGATTTGCTTTAAAAAACGTCGTTTTTAGGGTTTGGTTCAGAAGTTTCAATTTTTTTTGAAAATTAAATCAATGCGATCAACCTCCGGGCATTCTCTCGATTGGAAAATTCTTTTTCGAACACGGCTTGGCGTTCTTCCACCTGTTTCTGTGCAAAAGGAACCGCCATCAGGGCGGTAATAGCCTGCTGCATGGCTGATGCGGAATCATGCACCTGACATAATTGCGCCAGGCCAGTGCCTTTGACCATCGTCCCGTTTGCCACGCAGAAACGCCCTTGGAACAAAGCATGGAGCAACTTGAGTTTGATGCCTGCTACTTGCCCGGACACCAGTAAATGGATGTGGGCATCGGCGATCAGGTCGCGCATTTGGGGGCTGTCCGGGTTTTCAACGAGTTGAATGTGAGGGTATTGGCCCACTAATGCCCGAAGAACTGCCGAAGGGGCCATGCCAGCCACCATAAACGGTACCGCCAGGTTGGAAAACACTTCCTTAATAAGCCAGGTGGCAGCCCGCTCATTGTCGGGTACGCTGAGTTTTCCATGAAATAGCACATAGTTGCCGCGCCCAAGCAGGCTTGCCACGTGGTCATTCGGATGAAAAGCGGGAATATAATGGGTGCTGCTTTTCCGTTGGTGGTAATACTCGTCATCGTGGCTGGCCATCGTGATAATCTCGTCGGCGCAGGCCACCACTTTTGGTTCGATGCACCACAGTTTGATGCTTTCGATAAAGTAGTACAATTTCTTGAAAACGTGGCCCCACGGGGTCAGGCGGGCCAGGTTTTGGTAGTACTGCCATTCCACATTGTGCATCCGCACCAGTTTTCGGCGGTTTTGGAGGTACTTATTCCAAACCAAAGCACTGGTGTGCATTCCCTCGCACAGGATGGGATAATCGTCCTGCTGCAATCGTTGGATCAGTGTCCGGCTGGTGCGCGTCCGCATGATGAATGGCAACCAGTGCAGCTGGTAGAGCGGCGAACGGCTACGTGGGTAATAATGTACGGCATGGCAATATTTTTCCAGCTCCGCCTGTTGGCCGCGTTCGCCATATTGAAAGCAGTGCAAGATGACCTTGACCCCCTCGGCGTACAATGCCCTGATCTGGTGGAAGACGACGATTACGCCGCCATAATTGTCAGGATAAGGGATGTCGAAGGAAACAATGTGCAAGTACATGGGAAAAATTAGCAACGGGCAAAAGGCAAAAAGGGCAAATGAGCAAAAGGCCAATTGTTGAGCAGTAAAAAAAAATACTATTTTTCTTGCTCGTTATTTTGCGCAACCCATACCTTAGACAAACGATTCAGGGGTTACTCCCCTTGGTCCCAAATTTTATTGTTCACTAAACTTTCAAGATTATGAACATTACTTTCGAAGAGCTTCGCCGCATCAAGCACGCCCTCCCGCACGGCAGCATCCACCGCATCGCCCACGAAATGAACCTGGACGAACAAACCGTGCGCAACTATTTCGGTGCCCACAACTACCAGGAAGGTAAGGTAGTTGAATTTCACCTGGAGCCCGGCCCGAACGGCGGCGTAGTACACTTGGAAGACCCCAGTATCATCAACCGCGCGCTGGAAATAATCGGCGAGCTAAAAATGGCACACTAAAAAACTTTTCCAAAAAAGATCCAAAACGAAAGGGAAACCGGTCAAAGCGACGCGGTTTCCCTTTTTTGTGTCAGTCAGGTATAAGCGTAAATTAAGTTTTTTTGAGTGTTGGAAGAGGTAAGAATTTGAGTAATTACCTGATAATCAAGCTCTTTAATCAAATGCTCGCATCCTCAAAAAAACTTGGAATACAGTGTACTTACTTCTGCACCACAAACCTCTTTGTGCTTGTGCCTTCTTTGGTAGCAATACGGGCCAGATAGACGCCATTGGCCAGTTGCGGCACTTCATAAGTCAGCATTTCGTTGGTCAGGCCTTTGCGGTTGTCAATCTTGATGACCCGCCCACTTATTTCGGCCAGCGTGATGGTAGCATCGGTCGCCTGGTCGAAACCAACTTGCAGATTCAGTACGCTCTGAATCGGGTTTGGCAACACTTGCAAGGCCGTTTCAGACAATGGCCTTTCGTCAACGGAGGTGACCAAATCAATGTTCATGCGGATCACTGGATTGAAATTAGCACCGTAACTGTTAGCGCTAAACCAACCCGTCGCATCGGTATAGACCAAAGAAGAGAGGAAATAGTGCGACGTTTCTTCACTGACGGAATGAAAGGCTACGTTGTTCACCCCCGTATATTCCACTGCAGCCAGGTAACGCGCGCCGGGTTGCAGTGCCACGCCGGATTCCCCGCTAGTCAGATCGCTGAGCGGAGCGACTTCATCCACAAAATTTTCGGCAGTAGCCGGATAGTCATAGGTAGAAAAGGCCAACCATTCCAAACTGGGGCTGATGAAGCTCGTTTCGTCGAAATTGCTAAAATCGGGCAGGACATCATCCATCACCTTGAAAAGATAGAGCGAAACCGACAAATCTGTAATATCAACCGTTCCGGAATCGGTAGCGGCACTGAACTCCAGGGAAACCGCCCTGTACTGGTCCATAGAAGCGGAGCTCATCTGGTACAAGTTGGCAAAAGCATAATCCACAGGGAGGTTGGTGACAGGATCGCTGCCCGGCCGGTTGGCAGTGGTTGGTCCTCTTTCCTTAGCAAACAGGTTGTCGGTTACTTCAAAGAAATCACCATCGACATTGTCATCTGGCCGGGCTTCCGTCGAATCGGAAGACACGACATAGAGGATGGTGTACATCCCCGTGTTCAAAGTAGGCACAAAGCGGTTTGGCAACTGAATCAGCGTATCGCTATAACCGGCAGGCAGTAGGTCAATGGAAGCACTGTCTTGAAACAAAATATTGTTGTTTCCATCCAACACCAGCGCGAACAGCTCCACGTTTGGTTGATCCGCTGCTCCCCGGTTGGATACCAGTGCATAGAATCCAAAGGTGTCGGTAGCAATTTGCGAGGCCGGCGTGGCGTAACTGGAGACTGGATAAAAGAATTCGCCCAATACCAGATCGTTGTTGGGGGTCGGGTTTTGCGTAGTCAAAACAATATCGTCCAGCATCCACCAGTACTCATAGCGGCCCGTCCATTCCCATTGCAGGTACACAATAGCCTGATTGGCAGCGACCGCCGAAATGTCGAACGCAGCGACATGCGGGTTGGCGGAAAAATCGTTTCTCTCCAGTCCTGGCACGACGTCATAGGCGGTCCAATTGATGCCATCAGTACTTACTTTGAACAACACATTGCCAGTGGAAGGAATATTGTATATCCCCACATAGTTCTCAAAGGAGGCGAACACTTGCGCAACAGCCGAGCAATCAATAGCGTCGGTGGTCAGGCGGCTGACGTGATCGACCTCTTGAGCACCATCCGAATCCAGCAACACAAAGCCGTTGTCGGCGGTGGTACTCGCAAATGGAGTTTGGCCGAACAAGTTTACGCAGTTGCTGGTAGGCCCCGCACACTCTTCCCAGAGTACGCCGTTGGGCAAAGAGTCCACGTTGGTCCATCCCGCTGGGATGCCGTTGGCAAAATCTTCCGACCAGAAGGATTGTGCCGAAGCCGTTCCGGCGGTCAGCAATAAGGTAACAAAAAGTAGTTTTGTGAATGGTTGCTTCATTGTGTAAACAAAGTTTGTGAATTAAAAATCAGCCAGAAAGATAATCCGGCTGGCTTGATTAAAAATGATAGTCTTGGCTAAATGGGATTTATGGCCCTTCAATGACCAATATTAACGCTCAAACAACTGATTTCTTAACCTCTTTGGCCCAAGCATCCTTGAGGGTCACGGTTCGGTTAAACACTTTTTTGTCGGCGGTACTGTCGGCATCCACACAGAAATAGCCCAGCCGGGTGAACTGGAATTTGTCGCCCACCTGCGCTTCCGCCAGTGCCGGTTCTATCATGGCGTTTTCCAAAACGCGCAGCGAATCCGGGTTGATCGTGCTTTTAAAATCCTCCTCCGCTGCCGGGTCTTCTACCTGAAATAAGCGGTCGTAGAGCCGTACCTCAGCCATTTGGGCGGTGGCCACCGACAGCCAATGGATGACCCCCTTGGGTTTTAGGCCCGACGTGTCCTGACCAGAGCGGCTTTCCGGCACGTAGGTGCAATGCAGTTCGGTGATTTTGCCGACCTCGTCTTTTGCGACCGAGTCACAGCGGATAATGAATCCCGATTTGAGCCGGACCATGCCGCCCGGGGACAGACGAAAATACTTGGGTGGCGGATTTTCCGAGAAATCGTCCTGCTCAATATAGAGTTCGCGGGTAAAGGCCACCTGACGCTCTCCGGTGGTGGGGTCTTCCGGGTTGTTATCTGTTTCCATCCACTCGATGTGGTTTTCCGGGAAATTGGTCAGCACCACTTTTAGCGGTTCCAGCACGGCAAAGCGGCGCAAGGCCTGCTGGTTCAGGTCTTCCCGGATACAAAACTCGAGCAGCGACATATCAACGATGTTGTCGCGCTTGCCCACCCCGATGCGTTGACAGAAGTCGCGGAGGCTCGCGGACGTGTAGCCCCGGCGGCGAAAACCGCTGATAGTCGGCATGCGTGGGTCGTCCCAATCGCGCACATGGTTTTCTTCCACCAACTGACGGAGTTTGCGCTTGCTGGTGACGGTGTACGACACGTTGCGCCGGGCAAACTCATATTGATGGGAGGGAAAAATGCCAAGCTGCTCAATACACCAATCGTAGAGTTCGCGGTGCGGCGCAAACTCGAGCGTACAGATGGAATGGGTTATATGCTCCATGCTGTCGCTTTGGCCATGCGCCCAATCGTACATCGGGTAGATGCACCATTGATCGCCCGTACGGTGGTGGTGGGTATGCTTGATACGGTAGAGCAGCGGGTCGCGCATGATCATGTTTGGAGAGGCCATATCAATTTTGGCACGGAGCGTACAGTGGCCGTCTGGGAATTCGCCGACCTTCATGCGCTCGAACAAAGTAAGGTTGTCCGCCGGTGAACTATCCCGATAAGAGCTGTTTTGGCCAGGCTCGGTCGGCGTACCTTTCAAATGGGCCATCTGCTCGGCGGTGGAAAAATCCACATAGGCTTTCCCTTTAGCAATCAGCACTTTAGCCCAATCGTATAGTTGTGGAAAATAGTCGGAGGCATAGAAAATATCGGCCGGTTCAAAGCCCAACCAGCGTACATCGGTGATGATGCTGTCCACATACTCGGTCTCTTCGGTCACCGGGTTGGTATCGTCGAAGCGCAGGTTGGTTTGACCCCCATATTTTTGCGCCAGCGTGAAATTGAGGCAAATGCTCGTGGCATGGCCAATGTGCAGATAGCCGTTCGGCTCGGGCGGAAAGCGGGTCAGCACGGTGCTGTGCTTACCCGATGCCAGATCGGCCTCAATGATTTCTTCCAGAAAATTCAGGTGTTCGGTGGTTTTGTCTGTGTTCATAACTTTGATAACAACATTAAAATCTGGTGCAAGAAATAATTTGTCAACTTCCTCACCCAGTATGTCATTCCGACGTTAGGAGGAATCTGCCCAAGTAGTTGGTTATCAATTACCTACAGCAGATTCCTTCTAACGTCGGAATGACAACCCAGGTAATGTACATCGTGCTAACTGTCCTCTATATTATCAACCTTTATAAAGCCTTTTCAAAAATCCTCATCAACCCAAAATCACATCCGCTCCGGCATCTCAATCCCGATCAGTTCCATCCCGTCCCGTAGCACCCGACCCACAGCCTGGCTGAGCTGTAGACGAAAGGCCCGGGCTTCGGCACTTTCCGCGCCGAATACTTTCAAGTCATGCCAGAAACGGTGGTAGCTCTTGGCCAAACCGTAGCAGAAGTTGGCAATCAAGGAAGGGTCGTAGCCTGCTGCGGCAGCCAGCACCACGCTGGGATAGTCATGCAGTCCGCGCAAAAGTTCCCGCTCCGGAGCTTGCAAATGGGTATAATCCCCAGCCAGGGACAGGTCTGTTTGTTCCTTCGCTACCCGCTGCATCAGGCCGTGAATACGCACGTAACTATACTGAATATATGGCCCAGTCTGGCCCTGCATATCCACCGATTCCTCCGGGTTGAAGATCATTTTTTTGTGCGGATGCACCTTGACGATGAAGTACTTCAACGCGGCCATGCCTACTTTGCGGGCGGTGGTTGCCTGTTCGGTAGCGGGAATGTCGCCCTCCTCGCCCCGCGTGCGGATGCCTTCCCAAGCCAAACGGGTGACCTCGGCCACCAAATCGTCGGCATCCACCACCGTGCCTTCGCGAGTTTTCATGCGGCCCGTGGGTAGTTCGACCAAGCCGTAGGAAAGGTGGTACAGGCCGTTCGCGTAAGGCTCGCCCAACCGTTTGAGGGCTTCAAACAGTACGCCAAAGTGGTAGTTCTGTTCGTCGGCCACGACGTACACCATTTTATCGGCCTGATAATCCTGGTGGCGTATTCGAGATGTGCCCAAATCCTGGGTCAAATAGACAGAGGTGCCGTCGGCCCGCAGCACGATCTTTTGGTCGTAACCAGCATCGGTTAAGTCAATCCACACCGAGCCGTCCGCTTTTTTGAAAAACACGCCTTTGGCCAACCCTTCCTCCACAATGGCCTTGCCGAGCAAGTACGTGTCACTTTCGTAGTACAATTTGTCGAAAGACACGCCCAAGTCGTGGTAGGTTTGGTCAAAACCAGCGTAGACCCAAGCATTCATTTTCTGCCATAGGTCCACAGCGTCCGGGTCGCTATCCTCCCATTTCAACAGCATATCCCGCACGGCTGCCCCAAGCAGGGAGTAGTCGTTGAACCACTTGTTTTTATATTCCTTAAAAAACACTGATTCTCCTTGTCCGGGCTTGCCTATGGCCGCAAATACCGCTGCGGCTTCCGGCGTGGTTTGCCAATGCTCATATTCCGCCTTGGTTTTCTGTTCAAACAACACATAGTAGTCGCCTACAAAATGGTCACTTTTGGCCCCCGTTTCTTCTGGCGTCTGCCCTTCACCGAACATCTGCCAGGACACCATGCTCTTGCAAATCGCCACGCCCCGGTCATTGACGATCTGTACTTTCACCACGTCGTAGCCGACGGCTTCCAAAATACGGGAACAGGACCAGCCGAGCAGGATGTTGCGTACGTGGCCCAGGTGGAGCGGTTTGTTGGTGTTGGGCGACGAAAATTCCACCAATACGCGCTGGCCATTGCGGGATTGGCGGCCATATTGCGGGTTTTCCAGGACGGTCTGTAGAAAACCCTGCCAGTAGGATTCGGCCACTTCGAGGTTCAAAAAACCTTTTACCACGTTGAAGGCCTTGATGTCCGGCACGTACTGTTGCAGAAATCCCCCGATTTCGTTGGCCACTACGTCTGGTGCTTTTTTCGCCGTCTTCACAAAAGGAAAAATAACCACCGAATAGTCGCCGACAAAATCAGTCGGCGTGGTGTTCACTTGCACCTTGCCCGGCTCGATCGGCTCCCCGTACAGGGCTTCGACGGCTTGCGCAACGGCATTTTGGAAGATATGGACGATATTATTCATGCCCTGGAAATAAAAAAGCGGGGCTGCCGACGATGACAACCCCGCCAAGGGAGGATAAGGGGGCTCGAACCCCCGACCTCTGGTACCACAAACCAGCGCTCTAACCAACTGAGCTATACCCTCCATATAATTTGGTAAGCGGGGGCAAAGATAAGAAGCCGTTTTTGAAAACGGACAATACTTGAACCGTTGATTTTTTCAAAAAGTTTCGAAGGGTTAGGGTTATTCTGCCAATAATTCGTTAATTATCTAATCATAAGCCCAACACCAACTCCACTCCTTCACGCGGCGGTCGTTGCCGCCAGAGGTCGCCAGCCACGCAACTTTTTCAGCACTTTGTACAGCTTCAGGTTCATGGAGGGATTGACGGTAAAGAAATGGCCATTGATGGTCAGCCAATCTTTTTCCTTTTTGATCTCTCGCAGTTCTTGGTACAATACCCGGCGTGGCTTGTCGAAGGGGGCACGCCAGTACAGGGCTTGGTCAGTCATCGCGAAGCCCTCCTTGCAATTGCCCTTCAACGAGAGGTCGCCGATGAAAAACACCTTTTCCCGTCGTTCGGCCAGCAAAAACTGTTTGCAGGCATTGGCCAGCAGTGCCTCTGGCATGGTTACAAAGTTGAAGTAAAATACCTCTTGTTCTCGCTCAAAATCCAGAAAATCGCGGATCATGGCCCAGAGATCGGTCTTGCCCGGCAGGGCTTTCTCATACTTCAGGATGGCCGATGGTAGGATCATGCCGTGTAGATCGGGGCAGTACTGGATGATGAAAAAGTCGAGCAACCCCTCGAAAGCCTCGTCCATACGGCGGTCTATTTCGGGCAGGCTGTCGGCTCCGAAGCGTTCCCACTGGATCAGTGCGTCCTCGCCAATCTGCTCAGACCGCACATCGTACAACTGCCGGAATTTGGACTGGTAAAAACGTTCTACATAATCGCTGTAGTGGGCCGCATTGTGCTCCTCTTCCACCCGCCGACGTAAGCTCTTGAAAAACAAGGCTTTGACCTGTCCGGTCACGTTGTCGGCGTCGAACTTCAGCGGATAAATGGGTTCGTAAATGCGGTCGCTGGCCACTTTGCCCTCAAAATGGAAGCCGCAGTGATGGCAGAAAACTGAGGCCAAGGGGCTGTGCTGGTAGCAGGCTGGACAGGCTTTTGTCTTTTCCACGACCTTGTCCCCGCAACGGTGGCAGAATTTCGCGCCGGGAATGAATTCAGCTGCACAATTGGGACAGAGTTGCATGGGCCAGCAAGTTGTTGAGAGGTGGAAAAAAAGGTCGGGCAGGGTAGACGAGCCGCATCTGTAGAGACGGACGGTGGCGGCAAAATTAAACTATTTGTGTTAAATTATGGGGGCGTTTGAAAAAAAATTTGCTGTGTTGATATAAATCTTAGTGTGCCTTGGCCCAGTAAAGGGCTGACGATCAACTTTTCACGCAAATTCTTCTTTCATTTCTTCAATCTTACTTGACTATGGGCAAACAGATCAAAAAAAGCGACCTTCCCCAGAAAACTTGCGTGGTCTGTGGACGGCCATTTTCTTGGCGGAAAAAATGGGAAAAGGTATGGGCGGAGGTAAAGTACTGTAGTGACGGATGTCGGCGGGCAAAACCTACTCCGACATATCCATCGTATGGAACACGTTGAGTACGTCTTCGTCGTCTTCCAGGCGGTCAATGAGCTTGATCACTTGGTCTACTTCGGTATCGCTGAGTTTTTTGGTCAGGTTCGGAATCCATTCCAGCTGTGCGCTTTCCGGCTCAATGTTGCGGTCTTCCAAAGCCTTTTGCATGGTACCGAAATCGGCAAAATCGGTGTACAGTACCACCTCTTCCTCCTCGCGCTTCATCTCGTCGAGGCCTGCATCAATCAGTTCCATCTCCAGTTCGTCCCAGTCGCGGCCTTCGGCCTTAATTTTAAATACGGCCTTGTGGTTGAACATAAAACTCACGCTATTGGAAGTGCCGAGCGCACCGCCACAGCGGTCGAAGTACATCCGCACGTTGGCCACAGTGCGCGTGGGATTGTCGGTAGCCGTCTCCACCAGCACCGCCACCCCGTGGGCCCCATAACCCTCATACACCACCTCCTGGAAATTCTCAGCCTCCTTGCTCTGCGCCTTCTTGATGGCACTCTCCACGTTGGTCTTTGGCATATTGGCCGCCTTGGCGTTCTGGATGGCCATGCGCAGCCGGGAATTATACTCCGAGTTTGGCCCGCCAGCCTTGACGGCCAGCGCGATCTCCCGGCCAATGCGGGTAAAAGTCTTGGCCATACCGGCCCAGCGTTTCATTTTTCGTTCTTTGCGGAATTCAAACGCACGTCCCATGGGAAATATAATAATTGAGTGAATGACAAATCAATCGTGAGCATAGCGAGGGCTTAGGGCCTGCGGCAAAAGCGGCGCAAAAGTAGGTGAATTTTGGTCAACAAAAAATGTTGGTCCAAATGAAACCAGCGGGTTATTTGGCTTGGAATACCCACCTTTGTACAAAAATTTGCCCGCGATGAAAATTTATACCAAAACCGGTGATCTGGGGGAGACGGCACTCTTTGGCGGGCGACGGGTGCCCAAAAGCCACCTGCGCGTGGATGCCTACGGTACAGTGGATGAGCTCAACGCCTACGTAGGCTGGCTGCGCGACTTGGTAGCACCACTGCCACGCCGGGAGATATTGGCACAGATTCAGCATCGCTTGTTCACAGTGGGCGCGCATCTGGCCTCCGATCCGCAGAAACAGCTGCCCACACCCGACCTTTTGCCGCGAGACCTGGAAACACTGGAAAATGCAATGGATGAGATGGACGCGGGCCTGCCATCGTTGCAAAATTTTATCCTGCCGGGTGGCCACCCGGCGGTATCGGTCTGCCACGTCTGCCGCACCGTTTGCCGCCGCGCCGAGCGCCTGGTGGTGGCCTTGCACGAGACCGACACGGTGGAGCCGGTGGTGTTGCAATACCTCAACCGCCTGTCTGACTATTTCTTCGTGCTGGCCCGCCAACTGGCCCACGATCTGGGTGCCGAGGAGGTCATCTGGAAATCGCGTTAATTAAGTAACATTATTTTGAAAATCAATAAGTTAGCGTCACGCTTTCTACCTGTACGGACCAATTCCAGCGAAAGCCTACCTGTGTCTGGATGGCTATTGGCCCTGCCGTTTGCGTGCGTGGCTGCCCTTTTGATGTCGCGCCAATCGGCTTTTCCCTACACGTTCCAAGTAGGCCAGCCGTGGAATTACCATGCTTTAAAAGCCCCTTTTGATTTTGAAGTAATGTACCACGAAGAGCAAGTCCGCCCGGCAGTGGAACAGATAAACGCCGAGCATGGTCCCTATTTTTTGCTCCATCCGGAAGTAGCCCGGCAGCAGAAGCGGCAGTTCGCCCGACTGTTAGACGAACAAATCAACATTGGCCGACATGACGCCCAGTACGATGACCTGCGGGCCAATGCTGGAGTGTACTTGGGCTTCGGCCAGCAAATGCTGGATTTGCTGTACGCCCAGGGCGTGGCCAATGCCAACGAAGCAGCATTCCAAGCCACGCCGGGCTTTGTCTTCGTAGTGGTGGGCAATAACGAGCGGCGGGTACCGGTACGCAGTTTGCAGACCGTGGCCTCGGCCATGAATTTTTTGACCGACACGCTGCCCTACGCACCCCTGCGGCAACCGGAACTGGTGCTGCCCATGTTGGAAAAGGTACTGATCCCCAACCTGCTATTCAGCGATTCGCTAACCTCGGCCAGCCTGCGCAAGAAACTCGCTACCGTGATGAGCACTGGTGTCGCAATACGCAAAGGCGAGACCATCGTAGAGCGCAATGAATCGATTTCCAACGATGTCTATCTGAAATTGCACTCGCTGCACCGCCGTTACGACGAACCCAAAGGTTGGTTGGTAGCCGTGGGTTACGGCTTGCTAGCCTGGCTGGCTTTCGGCATTTTTTTCTTTTGGCTGGCACAAACGCAACAGGCGGAATACCGCAGCCGCCGGGCACATTTGCTCCCCGCGCTGTTGGCCTTGTTTGGTGTCGTGGCCGTTGGGTTTGGCTGCCGGGTGGCCGCTGCCGTACCCTTGCTGTGGCCGCTTTGGATATTGCCGGTGTTGCTGCGGCGTTCTTATGGAGGGGCAATCGGACTGGGCGTTTGGGGTATGGTGGTGTTTCTGACCACTATTTCGCTTGATTGGGGCGCGGGTTGGCTGGTAGTACAAGGAACGGGCCTGGCGGTCGCGTTGATATTGCTCACGAAAGAAAGGCCAGTGGGTTCTTCGCAGATGGATGGACTGGTGACCTATAGTTGGCGTGCCCGTGCGCTGGCGGTGGGCTGCATTGCGGCCCTGCAAACGATGGCCGGGCTGGCGGCGGGCTGGGCCGGAAAAATACCCGATGCGCTATGGACGACCGACAGCATCGTATTTTTGTTTGCTGCCGCCGCATTTTCGCTGTTGGCCTTTCCGTTGGGGGAACTGATAGCGGGACAATTGAAGGATGAATAGGCTATATTTCAAAAAAATGCGCAGCAAGTTTTATGGGGAGTACCATTATCTCGCTGCTTGTTCTTTCAAATAGATGGTAAACCGATGCCTTGCCCCCAGGTTTTTCAGGTAATTCTGATAGGCGACTTGCCACAAAGTCTTTGCTTCTGCATGTCGCCCAATATTATGATAGACAAGGGCCAGATTATGCTGTGCATGGGCAATTGCCGAGTGGCCTTCGCCTACTCTTTTTACCTCCATCGCCAATACCGTTTCCAACAAGAGGATGGCACGCTCGTTTTTTCCTATCTTTTGATATAATTTCGCCAAATTTTCTAAACGAGTAGTGAGATAGAGATCGTCTTCGCCAAAGTTTATTAGATCGTTACCAAGTGCTGTTTCCAGTGTAGTGATCGCTTGATCATAGTGCCCTAATCTTTTGTATGCTCCTGCCAACTCGTATTGAAAAGCGGCAACTTCTGGGTGGTCATTGCCGAATGCTAGTACAGTACTTTCCACCGCTGTTTCCAATAGAGCGGCAGCGCGTTCATTTTCCCATAATCCCCAATAAAGCATTGATAAATTATATTGTTTTATAGTGATCGCCGGGTGGTGTATACCAAGGAGTGCGCCAGTGGTTTCCAGTGGTGTTTCTGCTAAGGTGCTGGTGCGTCCAAGTGTTCCTGACCAGGAATACTGCGATGATAAAGTATATTGTTTTACAGGGACATCGGCGTAGGCTTGGCCCAGGGTTTGCACATCGTTATCCAAATCGGCTTGCAATAAGGCAGCAGCAGCGTGCTTGTCTTTCTCCAAATATTGATAAGTCCAAACCAAATGTGCAGCAACCTTTTTATCGTTTTTATGGAAATTTATTTTGGCTATTTCCAAAGCACGCTCCTTGTAGGCAGCCGCTTTTTTATAATCACCGAGTTCTTCTTCCCAATGTCCTAAATTGGCAAACAGACGAGACAGGGCTTCCGACTCCGTATCTGCCGCCAAAAACAAATCGCCCAACCGTTCAGCCAATGGCTTATTGCTGATTTTTTCAAAAATGTCTTTTGTAGGCTCGCGCTGATCGTAAGCAATCAGGTCTGCTACCCGCTGGATATAGGCTTCCGCAAAAGACACATTCACTGCCAAATCCTTTACTACCAGATTGGCAGCCCAAGTGTGCATTTTATAAACAGGACTTTGCCCTTCGACTTGTTCTTCCTGGAGCCAACCCCGTTCGGTCAGCAGCGTCAAAGTCGGTACGGAATCTTGTATGCCCAAAAAAGCAAAATGTTTTTCTAAAAATGCCAGATCAAATGGCGTTGCCACGGGCAATAAGGCCATGGCTTGGAGCAGGTGCTCTGCTGCCATCCCTAAATCAGTCGGCATGTAGTTTTCAGTCGGCATCGCTTATTTTATTTATATAGTTTCTTTACTGCCGTTTTGCATAGTGGTGTGGTTGTCACGGTCGACGCAGATCACGCCTGCGTTCAAACCAAGGGGAAATACAGCGGCAAAAGGCAGTGCTTTCAGTCCATTAAGGGGTTTAAAACAGCCTCTAAGAGTTGGCAGTATTTTTTCCATCAAACCGCGCTCACTTAACGATAAGTCAACCAAAGTCACACCAAATCGAACAAGTCACGCACCCCGGGTGTCCGATCCACTTTAAAACCTTCTGCATATTGGACCAAAATCGGACGAGCAAATACCCGGGCCTTAGCCTCCATAAAATCGAGAAAATCCTGGCCAGAGATGGGTGTATTGGGCGCATCGCCCCTGGCATTGAAAAACTGCGATTGGAAAGCCAAAATAGCCTCCATTTTTTTGGGAAACCACGGGGTGATGTCCACCACAAAATCCGGGGTCAACTGCCGATCCTGAACATAGTGGTAGATGGCTTTTGGCCGCCACTTTTGTTGTGCATTTCCGTCTTTGTCAAAGGTTTCTATTTTTCCCAGGCCGGCGTAAAAACACGCATCGGCCTCCATCTTTCCCGCCCGCCCGTGGTCGGGATGGCGGTCGTCGGGCGCGTTGCACAGGACCACATCGGGGCGGCAGGCCCGCAGGACGCGGACAATCTGTAGCCAATTTTCGGGGACGTGGGTGAACAATCCATCGGGTATATCGAGCGTTTCGCGAAAGGCCGCGCCGAGGAGGCGAGCGGACTCGGCTGCCTCTCGCGCCCGGATGGCCGGGGTGCCGCGCGTACCGAGTTCGCCCCGGCTCAGATCAAGCAAGCCAAACGTCTTACCTTGGGCAGCGTGGCGGAGCAGGGTACCAGAAGCACTCAGCTCTACGTCGTCGGGATGGATGCCAATGGCTAAAATATCAACTTTGGTCATGTGATCGGACTAATTTTATGCCGTAAAAACAACAAAATGGAAACCAATTTATCAGAACAATGGCCTGTCGAGGCCCGCGAACGATTGTCCGCTTTGGAACGCGCCTTCACGGATGCCGAACACCGCGCCCAAAAGTATGTTCAAGAACGCGACCATGCCCAGGCGCAAAGCAAGGCCTTGCAGGCGGAAACGCACCAGTTGCAGCGCGACTACGCGTCGCTGCGCCTGCAAAAGGGCGGATTTGGCTTTAAATCCCTACTTTTCGCGGGAACGGTCGGCACTTTTTTGGGTCTGGGGGCCTGTTATTTATTCTTTCGGCCCAAAAACATGGAAACCGAGACGTTTCAGCGATTTCGAGAAGAAAATCAATTCAATTTAGAACTGGCGATCAGTCAGGGCGAATTTGCGCAGGTGGATAGCGTACTAAAAATCAGCCTGCAACAGTCTGCCAACCATTCTATTCGCCCGGAGTTGGAATTCACCCGTAAAATTGCCGGGGCCGCTTGGCGCAGGTGCGAAAGGTAATCATTGGTAAAGTGACGAGTTCACGACAGCCACTCCGTATAGGGAGCAAATCGGACACGCTTCCAGTCGGTGCATACGCGCTGGGCAGTACTGGCGCCCAAAATAAATAAACTGCAAGTGCAACTTGTTCCAATCCTTTTCCGGAAAAACTGCCTTTAGGTCGAGCTCGGTCTTGACCACGTTTTTGCCATCGCTGAGTCCCCAGCGGGCTGCCAACCGGAAGATATGCGTGTCCACCGCAAAGGCTGGCACGTCAAAAGCCTGCGCCATCACCACCGAAGCCGTCTTGTGGCCCACTCCCGGCAACGTCTCCAGGGCCTCGAAGTGCTGTGGCACTTCGCCACCATATTCTTCCACTAATATCTTCGATAGTGCCTTGATTGCTTTGGCTTTAGGTGCCGACAGTCCACAGGCAGCAATCGCCGCCCGAATCGCTTCGACGGGCAAATTCATCATCTCCTGCGGCGTATCGGCCAACGCGAAAAGGCCAGGGGTTACCTTGTTGACGCATACGTCGGTATTGCGTGCGGACAGCACTACCGCGACCAGCAGCGTGTAGGGGCTGTGGTGCTTGAGGGGAATGGGTGGATTTGGGTAACTGTTGTTAAGGATGCGCTGAATACCGGCGGCTTTGGTGAGGAGTTCGGGGGTAGGATTCGGAAAGTATTTCACTGGATACGTGTTTTTGGTGCAAAATAGGGGGTTTGGAAATTTGGGAGCGTGGAAAAAGTTGGCTCATGTTCCCAAAATACTGTGCATCGTACCTAACTTTCCGAAAGTTGTTAACTTTCGGAAAGTTTTCAGCGCGTTGGGAACATGAGTCAGATCTAGGTAGAAGCATATTGTTTGAGGTGTGATTGTGTCTAATAAATGTGGATTTGGTTTTATTTGAAACCATTCCTTAATGCTTATTTCTTCTCCGCAATCTTCTTCAATTCGCTCAACTTCCACAGCGCATCCATCGGGGTCATCGTGTTCAAATCCAATCCTTGCAATTCTGTCTTGATCTGCACCGTGTAAGGGTCCAGCGACTCAAAAATCTGCAACTGCATTTGCGGCTGGATGCTTTTGGCTTTTTTCTGCATCTGGCTTTTAGTATTTTCTGCCTGGGCATCCAGCGCGGTAGTTTCGCTTTCGCCGATGTGTTGCCCTTCCAATTGCAGCAGTATTTCGCCCGCTCGCTCCACTACGGCCTGGGGCATACCCGCCATGCGCGCTACGTGGATGCCAAAGGAGTGGTTGGAGCCGCCCGGTGCGAGTTTGCGCAGGAAAATGACCTTTTGCCCGACCTGCTTGGTGCTGACGTGGAAATTGTGGATGCGCTCCAGTTTGTCGGCCAGTTCGTTCATCTCGTGGTAGTGCGTGGCGAAGAGCGTCTTGGGGCGTACCCGGCCGTTGTCGTGCAGGTATTCGGCCAGGCTCCAGGCAATACTGATGCCGTCGTAGGTGCTGGTGCCGCGCCCGATCTCGTCCAGCAGGATCAGGCTGCGGTCGCTTAAATTGTTCATAATTAAGGCCGTCTCGTTCATTTCGACCATGAATGTGCTTTCCCCACCGCTGATGTTGTCGCTCGCGCCCACGCGGGTGAAGAGCTTGTCAATCAACCCAATGCGGGCACTTTCAGCGGGCACAAAACTGCCCATTTGGGCCAGCAGCGTGATCAGTGCGGTCTGACGCAGCAGGGCGGACTTGCCGGCCATGTTCGGCCCGGTGATGAGCATAATCTGCACATCCTCGTTGTCCAGATAAATGTCGTTGGGGATGTACGGCTCACCGATGGGCAACTGGGTTTCGATCACCGGGTGGCGGCCCGCACGAATGTCGATCACCGTGCTGTCGTCCACGTCGGGACGGACGTACTGGTGCTTTTGGGCCACTTTGGCGAACGCCAACAGGCAATCGAGCCGGGCAATGAGCTGGGCATTGAGCTGTACTGGCTGGATGTAGGCCGCCGTTTCTTCCACCAAGGCCCGAAAAATGCGGTCTTCCAGTTCCAGCATTTTTTCCTCCGCACCGAGTATTTTGCCCTCCAATTCCTTCAGTTCGGGTGTGATGTAGCGTTCGCCGTTAGCGATGGTTTGCTTGCGAATCCAATCCGCTGGCACTTGGTCTTTCCATTTGGAAGTGACCTCCAAATAGTAACCAAATACATTGTTGAAAGCAATTTTGAGGCTGGTGATGCCCGTGCGTTCCACCTCACGCTGCTGGATGGCAAGCAGCAAATCGCGGCTATTACGAATAATGTTGCGCAGATCGTCCAGCACTGTATCCGCTCCGTCGGCAATGGCCCCGCCTTTACGCAGGTCGGCGGGTGGATCAGGCGCAATAACGGCCTCGATGCGTTCGCGGAGGGTGAGGCAGGGATTCAGCCCTTCGCCGAGCTTGCGCAGCCCGGCTACGCCGTCGGGTTGGCTGGGGTGCAGCAGGATTTTCAAATGTTCGATGGCCAGTAAGGCCCGGCGCAGCTGCATGACTTCGCGGGGATTAATCTTGCCGACGGCCGTTTTGCTCATCAGTCGCTCCAGATCGCCGATATGCCGCAAATGCGGCTCCACCGTAGCGACAAAGTCCGGATGCTCTGCGAAATAGGCGACCGCATCCAGCCGGTCATTGATCTGCGTACGATTGGTCAGCGGCAGCAACACCCACTTGCGCAGCATCCGGGCGCCCATGGGGTTGACGGTTTTGTCGAGCACCTGGAGCAGCGACACGCCGTTTTCATGGTTGGAGGCCACCAGTTCCAGGTTGCGAATGGTAAAGCGGTCCAGCCAGACGTATTTCTCGGTCTGGAGCCGGCTCAGGCTGGTCAGGTGAGCTAGCTTAGTGCTTTGCAGCGCCGCCAGATAGTGCAGGGCGGCGCCCGCAGCGGTTTGTCCGAGTTCCAGTTCCTCCACCCCGAAACCCTTGAGGCTCAGGGTATGGAAGTGGTTGAGGAGTTTTTCGCGGGCAAAATCGTAGGTAAAAATCCAG
>JAYUXG010000404.1:0-3753 GCA_043753125.1 Saprospirales bacterium
TTGCCCGGCCCGTAGTGTAAAATCCTGGAACTTCGCCAGGAACACCGAATCGAACACGCCTTCCCGACGATCCACGGCCACCAGCAAAAAGTTGTCGTCGCTCTCGAAATCCCGGACGTAGTTTTTAAAAAACTCGTACTCCGGGTCGTCTTTGGGAAAAAATTGCTCGAAATCGAAGGTGAACTTTAAATGGGGGAGCAGGAACAGACTGGCTAGGGTGAGCAGGCTGTAAAGACCTAGGAAGAGATTGCGGCGTGGCATGGCGAGAGGGCAGTTGAGCCTGCCGACAGAACGGAAGCCCACCCGAAACGTTTGCCGATTTGTTCGTAGGGGCGGGGTTTAGAAATAGTTTAAATAAAGCGGCGCGTAGATGTTTGGTATGACTAAGGCAGGGACGTAGTTGCGGAACTCGAAAGTTCGACAAATACATCTATCAGGCCCAATTGCAAAATTGCACAAATGCTGTTCGTACCCTTGGCGGTAGGGCCCGATTTCGACGTGACCATTGGCAACCAAATGTCTATGGTCTTTTTTATTAATCAATACGGGGAAATGAATGCCCGCCTATTCTTCATACGGGCGATCAACGAATGCATTTGGGATGCCAGCACCTTTGCATCCAATTTCACAGGCGATGTGGTACAGGTGGATTGGCAGGGGCAGATCGTGCATTCCTTTCGGTTCACCAATGGCAGCGTGTCCCATACCATCAACCAACTTGGGCAGGTCTCCTATCGTAATGAAGAAGATGCTTGCGATGGCGAAATACCCGTAATCATTTCCTATAATACAAGCAGCGGCAGCGCACGGTATAGGTTTTGTCTATCGTCTGGCGGCGGCGGCGGCAATCTTTTCAATTTCGGCCCCACCCCCGGCGTCACCCCCCTGCCCGGCAACAACACGTCGACCGGCAACACCGGCGGAGGTGGCCCCAGCAACGGGGTGGTGCCCACCATCAATAACTATTTTGATTTGTCCCAGTTCACGGGTAAAAACCGGGTGATCGCCCAAAACATCAACAAGATCAAAGACAAGTACTGCCTCTCCGCCACGGCACCCGCCATATTGGGCCAATTGAGCAGCCAATGCGGCTTAAGTGGCGACTTGGACGAGAAAAACACCCAAGTGCGGGACCTGGTCTTTGACAGTCCTTCCGAACTGCCCGATTGCGCCATCGAGGTCATCGCTGCGGATATGTTGGGGGCCAATACGGAGCAAAAGAATTATTTCAAGAACCACCGCGACGAATTTGAGAGGGCAGTCAATTTTGTAAAGGAAAATGGCTGTAGCCAAGCAGCGAAAGATATCGCTCAAAAAATGGCTTTGTTGCATGAACATTTTTTATTTGGAATCAAGGCATAATTTGCATTGAAAGTTTCATAAGAACCCATTTTATTTGATATTATTTGGAAAAATGCAATTTGGCCAAATAATATTTATCCGTGCAACAAAGCCATTCGATTGTTGGCCATTAGATGATTTATTTTCCAGTCATCCGGAGATCTTTTGCACGGAACGATTAAAATATAAGATTGAAACCAGCTACTTAAAATTTACGGGAATATTCTTTCAAGAAGTTAGAAGAATTTCTATCGGCGCAAACTGGAAGGATAACCACCCCCAGGCAAGACCGGGATTTTACTGGTATGTTCATATTACTGGCAAACTAATGATTGACGACTTTGGAACCTAGTCAGAAAAAAAGTATTTAATTGTTTCTGAACAAGCACTTGAATTTTTATTGTTTAATCATGTAACGGAACTTCTTGGTGGAACGATAGACAAAGAAATATCCGCCTACTTTGGCGAATATGAAAACAAGAGGAAACAAGAAAAATACATGATATTACCACCCCAAATTTTTGATCTTAAAAAATTGTCTTTTCTTGTATAGAAAGAGCAACCGCCACTTTCTCTTTTTTGGATACCGTGTGAGAATTTATGAGGCGGGTGTCGGCCTGTAATTGGCCAAGCTCCGCCCCGATAATTTTAGCCCGCAAAGGGTAAAATATTATGGTGGCGGCACCTATTATAATAGGTGTGGGGTATTGTCTACCTCCGAACTGCCCGATTGCGCCATCGAGGTCATCGCCGCCGATATGTTGGGGGCCAATACGGAGCAAAAGAATTACTTCAAGAACCACCGCGACGAGTTTGAGCGGGCCGTCGATTTTGTGAAGGGCAAGGGCTGTGACCAAGGAGCGAAAACGGTCGCTGCCAGCTTGGCCACCTTGCAAAGTCAAGGCAAGTTTCCCAATTTTGGACAAGAAGACTTCTTTGATCCCACCCTTTATGTTAATTTCGTCATAAATTGCGCCTTTGTGAAGGCGGCAAACCCAGATTGGGAGCCTTGGCAAATTTACCTGCAGGCAGCATGGCAGACAGCTTCCGGGGTAGTGCACACGGCCTTCGACCTTTGCGGCCTCATTCCGGCGGCTGGCGAACCCTGCGATCTGGTGAACGGGGTGATCTATACCTTGGAGGGCAACCCAACCGATGCCGCGCTGAGTTTTGCGGCCACCTTGCCTATCGTGGGCTGGGCGGCCACGGGTGCAAAGTGGGCCGGCTTCATGGTGTTGTACAAGGGGGTGACGCACCATTTTGATGTCAAACTCGTAAACGGGATCGTCGATTTTGGCGACCGGGGCAAACTGCGTACCATCCTCGGCATCACCAGCTCCAATCATGAAGCGCACCATATCATCCCATGGGAACACGTGGGACACGATCTTACCCAACTGGCGGGGAAAGGCAATTTCCACATGAACCACCCGCTTAATGGCATGGAACTGGAAAAATTCCGGGTAAATACCCCACCCGGTACTCCACCAGGTACCCATGCAAACCATCCACATTATAATACTGAAGTTGAGGCAAAAATGGATTTACTTTTGGAAAATTTAGAGGATTACTATGGAGCAGGTTCGGTGCCTGCTACTATAGCCCGCCAAAAACTGACAGAACTGGAAGCGAACATAGCCGCGCATATCAACCTCAACCCGACCGTTAAAATCAACGATCTCACCCTTAGTGGGGTAAACATCCCATCCGTACCATGATTGAACTATTCAAACTGCAACATTCAACGGAAGCGGGGGTAATTGGGAGCATTCCCCAAGTGGATATTCACTGGCCGGGACCTACAGACTACTGGGCACCCAACAGCTATACAATGACCCCCTTAAAAGGACCTATCGAATTTGATATTGTTTTTCCGGAATTTAAAATTTCCAAATATGGCAAATTGACTGATTGGGTGTCCGTTTTAAACATTAATAGAAACTACTTGATGGTCACCACACGGCTCTATGATCTACTTAGGACATTTGTGATGGATGAGTACCAATACTTCCCTGCACCCGTTCAGACACCACAGGAAACGGTGGATTATCACCTCATCTATTTCCCGTGGCCTCGTTCCGACGACTTTATTGATTGGCCAAAGAGTACTTTCCGTCGGGTCACTCCCAGTGGAGATAGTTTTTTGGTGCAGTTTGAAAACACCAAAGAACGCCAGCTCATCAAAGATGCCCATGAAATTCAAATAGAGAATATAGTGGTACGCACCGAACTGATTACCATAGACGTGTTTCGATTCAGAGGTTTTGAAAGGGGTTTTTACGTTTCGGCCAGATTGAAAGAGGCCATGGTCGAACGTGGCATGACTGGCATTCGCTACGAGCGTACGGAGTGGCTTGAGAAGCCGTGCCTTGGGTAGAGGAGTATTCTCAACGGCAGCCTTTCGCACGGAAG
>JAYUXG010000405.1:0-3751 GCA_043753125.1 Saprospirales bacterium
ATTATACAATTTCAACATCCGGTAGTTGGTGCCGTGTTCGCGGGCAAAATCGCCCCAATTTGCGACAGCCCCTTTTACCTCGATGGTCTTGGAGGCCGCCAGCGGCGGATATAGATGATCTTTCTCGATTATGTACTCGTATTCATCCGGGTGAAGCATTACCTCTTTGATGGCCACGATGCGGAATGGGTAGCGCATCGTCTCGTCGGCGACAAGATTCATCTCAAAAAAGTTGTTGGCTCGTTGTTTGGCTTTTTCCTGCACAATGCGGCCTGGTCCGCCATTGTAGGCAGCGGCTGCCAACACCCAAGAACCCAGTTTGTCTTTCTCGCTCTGTAGGTATTTGATGGCGGCGTGGGTGGATTTCTCCAGGTCGTAGCGTTCATCTATTTCTTCATTTACTTCCAAACCGTATTGGAGGGCCGTACCTTTCATAAACTGCCAAACGCCCTTGGCTCCCGCCGGCGACACCACATTGGAGAGCGCACTTTCGGCAACCGCCAAATATTTCAGGTCTTCGGGCGCACCCTTGCTCTTCAGGATTGGTTCAATCAGGGGAAAGATGGCGTTGGCACGTTGCAACACCAAAATGGTTTGCGAATGAAAGTACACGTTACGTAGCAACTCCGCATCAAGCCGTTGGCGCACATCCCAGTTGTCCATGGGGAATTTTTCACCGCAAAAGTCGAAGTCCTTATCCAGATCGATAGAACGGACAATTTGTTCTGGCATGGGTGCGTCGGAGCCGTGGCCTTTGTAGGAAGAAAAAAACAGTGCCACCAGAGCGGCGGCCAGGAAAAGGTGGAGGACGAAAAAGTGGCGATGGTGGAACATACGAGCAGACAGAGGGTGAAGCAGTCGGCAAATCTACACCAACGCACTTCATTTTCTATGCTTCGCCCTTGCCTTTTTTGTAAACCGGCACTGTGGAACACGGCTCACCGAACATAATGCTCCACGCAATGGGCTGCAAGCGGCGCGTCAGGTCGAGGTAGGCGGAAGGCGGGACAGGCCGGTCGCCACAGCCTTTGACAACCACGCGCTTGCCTGCGTAGGCCGACAAATCGAGGGTAGCCAGTTTTTTCAAAAGGGCCATTTCGACAAATTGCTCGGGCGGACATTGGGCAATATCGGTGGCCAGAGGCGCGGCGTGGGTGGCCACCAACATATAGGCCCACATGGGGATAATAGCATCGGCGGAGCAGAACACTGCCAGGTTTTTGCCCATGTACTGGGCCCAGTCGTGGTTTTTGAGGGCCTCCCGGAAGTCCTTTTCTTTGAGGATCAATTCCATGAACAAGTAATTCTTCAGGTCGAACGCCACAATGTCGCCCACTGGATACAGTTCTTCCAGGTCAATAGTCACCAAGCCACTAGTGGCAACGCGGTTGACGAGCGGTGGGGCGGTGAGGGTAGATTCCATAAAGATTCGGACGTTGGACTTTTTGACGCGCTTTAAAAATAAATTATCACTCAATTACTTCCCCGACCACATTTTCCACCTCTTTGAAATCTTTGGGCTTGGGCAGATCATGGAGGCTTTTAATGCCCAAATAGTCCATAAACTTCTCGCTCGTGGTGTACAACAGGGGTCGCCCCGGCCCGTCGCTGCGCCCGGCAATAGAAACAAGTTCCTTTTCCAAAAGTTTTTGGAGGGCGTAGTCACAATTCACCCCGCGCACTTCTTCCAGCTCGGACTTGGTGACCGGCTGTTTGTAGGCCACCAGGGCCAGCGTCTCGAGGGCGGCCTGCGAAAGGCGTTTTTTAGTGGTTTGCTGGAGATGCACGGCCACTGTGTGGTGGTAGGCCCCCTTGGTCATGAACTGGTAGCCGCCCGCTATCTCAACCAGTTCAAAAGCAGACGTGTCCTGCCGCAATCGGGTGCGGATCTGTTCCAGGGCCGCTTGGACGGCCACTTCCGTTACGTCGGTCTGCAAGGCTTCGTCCAGCACAGACTTAATACTTGCCAGGGCCAGGGGCTGTGGGGAGGCAAAAAGCAAGGCTTCGATATGTTGTTGGAGGAAGGGCATATTCAGTACTTCGCAATGACCTCTTGATACAATTCATTGAGCTGACCACGGATCTGCATGGAGACGATGGGGTGTTCGCCTTCCCAGCGGACTTTAAGGAGGCCGAAGTTCTTTTTGACGATCATGTTGCCCACGCGCAGTTTGTTCTCCTCGGAGTTGCCGCTGCGAATATGGGTGAGGCCGCTGGAAGTAAAATCGTACAGTGGATAGGAGAGACCCTGCAACTCCATTTTCGAGATTTCGGCCATGTGGCGGTCTCCGGAGAGAATCAGCAGGTTCTTGGGCTTGGTGTTGGCGATCAGGCTGAGCAGGCGCTTACGGCAATTGGGGAAATTGCCCCATTTTTCGTGGCCGTGCTGGTCAGCCAATACCTGGATACTGGTGCAGAGCAAGTTGAGGTTGGCCGGGCTGTTTTTGAGCTCCTTTTCCAGCCATTTCCACTGCGCTTCGCCGAGTATGTCGCCCGTCGTGTTGGGGATATAGCGCCGAACCTTGGTGGGATCGGCCTCTAGTTCGTCGCGGAAGTAGCGACTATCCAGCACGATGACCTTGATGCGTTGGACACCTTTTCCGAAGGTATAGGATTGGTAAGCCCCTTCGCGGGCGCGCAACGGATTTTTCATTGGCACGTCCAGAAAGTCCATCAGGCATTTCTTGGCCGATTTTTTCATCGGATAGTTCTTGCCGCAATCGTTTACCCCAAAGTCGTGGTCGTCGTACACCCCCACAATCTGGGCCTTGGCCCGCAGTTTCTTGTAGCTGGGGTTGGTTTTCAGCCGTTTGTACATGGCTGCCAGTGCCTTCATGTCGGTCGTGTCAGCGTAGATGATGTCGCCTAGCCAAATCCAGAGGTTGGGATTGTTGGCGGCCACGTCGCCCCACATAGTCTGTGGCATGGTGACTTTGTTGCAGGAACCAAAAGCAATGACGGTCGGGGCGGTAACGGTATCGATCTGGTGGGCTTGAAAGGCCTCGGAATCCAGCACTTCGGCTTCGCCAACGGTCTCTGGCACTTCTTTGAGGGCGGTGGTTTTTGCTTTTACGGTTGGGCCTACCCCGGACTTTTCCTGCTCCGCAGTAGGTTTGGGTTTCGCCGCTTTGGGGCGGGTGGTCGTTTCTGGGACGTTCTTGGTAACGGTGGGCGGTTTGGTTTTGGGCTGCTGGGCAAACGTTGGAGCAGCAAGTAACAAAATGGACAACAAGGCAATGAAAACGCGCATTTGTTTCATATAAGGTATAAAACTGGAGTAGCTTGGATGGACAATATTGGCAATTTTCCTCGACTTAAACCGGTTAGTTTTACAACCTGGCTGGTCTGAATGCTAAAGATAGAATGCCTGGTAGCATCATCTGGATAGACGGGTGCGTGAAAAAACGCCAGAGTTGAAAAATTCGTACAGTAGATATCGTTTTCGATATGTTAAGCAAAGCGGTAAAATAACCCAATGCTGACCAAATGACCATTTTGTGTCCCTTGCGCTGAGCAGTTAACGTTTATGTTTGCGGAAGCAAATACGACCGCTGGCGGCTGCCCGACATTTTTGTAACCAGCACTACCCACTATTCCCGCCCATTATGACAAAAATTCGCCTTTTCGCTCTTCTATTGCTCGTTAGTAGCAGCCGCTTGGCTGCACAGGTCACCACCGATCCGGTCTTTCCCACGGCCACGGAGGTGGTGACGGTCTATTTTGATGCCACGCAAGGCAATATGGCCTTGGC
>JAYUXG010000406.1:0-9121 GCA_043753125.1 Saprospirales bacterium
TGAAAAACCTTACAGAACCCATGCCACCACTATCAACCGTTCAACGCCTTTTTGCCATGTTCAATCAATTTTTTAAAAGGTCTTCTGTAAGTAAAAACCATCTCAATCAATTGATTATTAATTGATTGAGATGGTTTTAAAAACATCAATTTAACTCAAAGAGTCGGGGCAATAAATACCAAAGCCGAGCAAAACTAATGGTCAACACCAGCATGGCGGCTATAGCTATTGGCCTGGATGGATTATGGCTGCCATTTGTGCAGATTATGCTTAATCATGTGTCGTTTCAATAGCGCACAAAACGCAGCGGCGACGCCGTCCGTCCGTCCGCCCAAAAAATAAACACGTATATTCCACTGGCCAGTGACTGGACCGGGATGTCCAGTAAACTCTCATTCACGGCCTGGACACTGCCATCAGCCACCACCCGGCCCAACTCATCCACGATGTTCCAGACCCCCTGTCCCGACCATTGCTCGGGCAGGCGCACCCGTATACGTTCGGTCACGGGGTTGCCTAAAATGCGGCATTGCAACGCAGCGGCCAGGTTCGATGATACCGGCGTCATAGCGGGCTGTATCAGCAGTTGTACCGTCACTGGCAAATGATCGGAGGCCGTGCGCAACGCCGTGCACACACTGGCCGACACTGAGGTAGTGGCGGCACACTGCAAAAAGGTGTTATAGGAGACGCCATCGTTACCAAAGGTGCGATAAGTACTTGATAACGTGGATATTCGATCATTTCCACCATAAATTTGCGGACTGGCCAAAATGAAATCGAAACGGTCGTCCATGCCGCCGGTCACGGAACAAGGGTGGGTGCCGTCGGCTGGCGACTGAGTTTGCAGTGCCGCGAAACCGGGGCCTTGCCAGCCGTTTGGTTGGCCCGCCGGATCATCGAAGCGAGTGAGTAGCGTCTGAAAAGCGGGTTCGCCACTCCCATACAGGTTCAAATCGCCGGCCAGGATGTACCGTTTGATCTGGGGATGGGCTTGTAGCCAGTCCACCACATCCTGCGCGGCGGCAGTGCGTTCAGCCACATTGGACTCACCCAGTGAAGATTTGAAATGGGCGACTATGCAGTACAGGTCGGTGGTGTCGCCCGGCTGGGTGCTGGCCAAGTGGTACAGCCGGAAAACATCGATGTCGCGGATGTTGCCGGTGATAGCCTGATGACCCAAATAACCCAATTTGTTGCCATTGTAGTACAGCATATTGACAATGTCCGAAGCCGTCGAATTGCCAAACGTAGTGGACTGCATATCGGGGTTGAACGACAGCGCATTGGCGCGCAGGCTGTTGATCGCCGCCAGATTGGGCAGTATTTCGTTCACGGTCAGCACGTCAGGACGCAGCGCGTTGAAGATAATCTTCATCCGCGCATTTTTGGTAGTCAGCGACAAGCAACCATTGTCGCCGTATTTGAGCAGGTTGTAATGGGCGAAACGCAGGGTATCGAGGGATTGAGAAAAGGCTACAATACTGGTGGCTAAGAAAAAAGCTAAGCTGCAAATCAAACTTTTCATCGTCGTTCTTTTCCGCAAATGTCCGCTTTTACTTACAGCAATCGGACAGTTTTTAACCAAAGCTTCGATGGGCCATAGCCTGACTTGTTGATCATCAGGTTCAATTTGTCTCTTTCTGCTTATCACAAACGTGCCTTCCCAATACATACCGGGATATCACTATGTCCTATTTGCCAATTTGCTGCTGGTGTTGTTTAGGAACGTGTAAAGAATAATTTGCGAACTTTCACCACCCCAAATGTCATTCCGACGCTAGGAGTCCCGAAGTAATCGGGATGCCCCAGTGCAATTGATAATCAACTACTTGAGTACGAGATTCCTCCCAGCGTCGGAATGACAATTCAGATAAGGTAACATTGTGCTAATTTATTGTTCACTTGTTCCTTACTACTTTCAGCTGCTTTTTCTGCGTCAAATGCAACTGCAAAGCCCAGCGGGCAGCCACTTCCGCTGCGTCACGTTGGCCAGCTAACATTTGGTCCGCAGAGAAATACTGCTGCACAAAATGCGTATCAAAGTTGCCGCTCACGAAGGCCGGATGGTCCAGCACGAAGCGGCCAAAGGGTAGGGTAGTGGCCACGCCCTCCACCTCGTAGTCGGCGATGGCCGTTTTCATCAGTTGGATGGCCTCGGCGCGGCTGGGCGCATGGACGACCAGTTTGGCCAGCATCGGGTCGTAGTAGATCGGGACTTCCATGCCTTCCGTGTAGCCGCCGTCCACCCGGATACCGGGGCCGCTGGGCACCCGGTAGCGTCGCAGTGTTCCCACCGATGGCAAAAAGTTATTGAGCGGGTCTTCGGCGTACACCCGGAGTTCCAGCGCGTGGCCGTGGATGTGCAGGTCTGCTTGTGCAAAAGACAAGGCTTCGCCGCGGGCAATGCGGATCTGCCACTCCACCAGGTCCAGGCCGGTGATCATCTCCGTCACTGGATGTTCCACCTGGAGGCGGGTGTTCATTTCCAGAAAATAAAAATCGCGCTGCTCATCCACCAGAAATTCCACCGTGCCTGCCCCGACATAGTCGCAGGCTTTGGCGACTCGCACGGCCGCCTCGCCCATGGCTTGGCGCAACGCTGGGGTCAGGATGGCACTGGGAGCTTCCTCTACCACTTTCTGGTGCCGCCGTTGAATAGAGCATTCTCTTTCAAAGAGATATACGATGTTGCCCTGTGTATCGCCCAATACCTGTATCTCAATATGGCGAGAGGAGGCCACGTATTTTTCGATAAAAACCGACCCGTCGCCAAAAGCGGAGATGGCCTCCGAAATGGCGCGTTCCATCTGCTCCTGTATTTCTTCCTCGCGCTCCACAATGCGCATACCTTTGCCACCACCGCCTGCCGAGGCCTTGATCAGGATCGGGTAGCCGACCCGTCGCCCGATCTCGCGGGCCATATCCACGTTGGTGATAGCCTCTTCGATGCCCGGCACCATCGGCACGCCGAACCGCTTGGCGGCTTCCTTGGCGGCCAGCTTGCTTCCCATCATCTCGATGCTCTGCGGACTGGGACCGATGAAAATCAAACCTGCGGTAGCCACTTGCCTGGCGAAAGCGGCGTTTTCACTCAAAAATCCGTAGCCGGGGTGGATACCCTCGGCACCAGTCTGGCGGGCCGCCGCCAGTATTTTTTCGCTCCGCAAATAACTCTGTGCGGAAGGTGCCGGGCCGATGTACACCGCCTCGTCGGCAAAGCGTACGTGCGGGGCATGGCGGTCCGCCTCCGAATAGACTGCCACGGTCTGGATGCCCATCCGGCGGGCAGTGCGCATGATGCGCAGCGCGATCTCGCCCCGGTTGGCGACTAGAATTTTCTGCACAGAGCTGGTTGATTAGTTAATTGGTTGATCAGTTGGCTGGGAAATCCAGCCTGCACAATTTATAATTTTATTTACCTAGCCCGGCTTTCCAATTGTCCCCGTTTTAAGGTAATTAAGTGACCAATGGGCTTGCCTTGCCGATAAGTTATCACGCGCAAGTTGACCGGGCCGTCGGGGATGGCTACTGGTTGGCTGTATTTGGTAGAATACCGATCCGGCATAGTATCGTCTAAGGTGTAAAAAATATCCAAATCCGATAGTTCGCTACCCAGTTCCAGCATTAGTTTGCCATCTTTCATGCTCGTCTCTACAATGGCGTCGTACACTGCTTTCGAGTAATTGATCTCGGCTACCTCGGCCCGCTCGAAGTGAGCTTCCATGCGTTTGGCAAAATTGTCCCAGTTCTTGCTCGCTTTTGGCGACCAATACACATCGGCCAAAGCCCAGGCCCGTGGATAGGTCATGTATTGCGCATGGCGCAGGGTAGGAATTTGCTCCGACCAAAGATTGCCCTGGCCGCCCAGGATGTATTTGGCATCCACACCATCTGGCACTGGCTCGAAGCTATAACTCTTGTTGACGCGCAGGCCCGCGTAGATCGGCGGATCAATCGTCGGTTCGCCTTGGTTGTAGTCTATGTAGGCAAACGTCGTGGGCGTCATTACCACATCATGACCCAGGTGCGCCGCCTCAATGCCGCCCTTCGTGCCCCGCCAGCTCATTACCGTGGCCCCCGGAGAAATGCCGCCTTCCAGGATTTCGTCCCAGCCAAGCAGTTTTTTGCCTTTGGCTTGTAGAATTTTTTCCACCCGACCCATAAAATAACCCTGCAAATCTTCCACGTGCCGGAGATTTAATTTTTTCATGAGGGCCTGACAATCAGGGTCTTGTGCCCAATAGCCTTTGTAGGCTTCGTCGCCCCCCACGTGGATGTATTGGTTTGGAAAAAGGGCCGCTACTTCGGTAAAAACTTTATCCAAAAAATCGTACACCTTTTCGTCCGAGGGGTTCAGGGTGTTCTCCACCAGCATTTTAAAGGTGCCATTGCCATACCACTCCGAGAAAGCGGTTCCAGGATTGACAAAGGTGTTCGGATTCTTAGTGCAGCTCAGCTCGGGGTACGCGGCTATGGCGGCCATGCTGTGACCGGGCACGTCAATTTCCGGGACGATGGTTATGTTGCGCTCCTGCGCGTAGCGAACGATTTCTTTGATGTCTTCCTGCGTATAGAAACCGCCATCCGTGGCCGCTTCGCCCGGGTTTGGGTCGGCTCGTTCGCCAAAGTGGCCCGCTCGGGGGACGCGCCAGGCACCCACCGAGGTCAGTTTGGGCAGTGCCTTTATCTCGATGCGCCAGCCATTGTCGTCGGTCAAGTGCCAGTGAAACGTGTTGTATTTGAAACGGGCCAGCTGGTCGATGTAGGTTTTGACGTCCGCTTTGGAAAAGAAATTGCGGCTCACGTCCAGCATAATGCCCCGCCAGCCAAAACGGGGATAATCGGTGATTTTCACCGCCGGAATAGCCCAAGTTGCCTTGGCTGTTTTCTTGCTTTCAATCTCTTTGGGGAGCAGCTGCAACAAGGTTTGCATCCCATAGAACAGCCCTGCTGGTTGGTTGGCGGAGATCACCACCCCCTTCGGCGTGGCTTCGAGGACGTAGCCTTCCCGACCAATCCGCCCATTGTCCGTATCGAGCAGGTTCAGTTGGATGGCCCCTGTTTTGCCGGTTTGGGATGCCAATCCCAGCCCGGTGGACAGGTTCAGTTTTTGCGTCAGCATATCGGCGACCGCGCGGGCTTCGGGCTTGTTGTAGCCAATAGTCGTCGTTTTGGCCAATGTATACATCCCCGTGGATGCTTGTAGATCAACGGGTTGCGGAATAAGGTGGATGGCAGGCTGCTGCGCTTGCACTGCCGTCGCGGTTAGGAGGAGCAAAAAGAAATAGAGAGACTTCATGACATAGAAGATTTGATGGATGCAACTAGTGTAGGCGGATACGTGGCCGGGACTTCGCGCCTTTGGTACTCGTACCGACTAAAATATTCCGCAAGATTACAAAAACCTGCGTTCAACCTGCTCGATCTCTGGAATGCTTTCTTTTTCTTCGGTCGCCAGATTTTCCGCGCCCGGTTTTGGCCAGATATGAAAACCTCCTTTCATGAAATTTCGGATGTTCCAGGTGCCCCAAATACCATTTTCGTCCACGCGCCCATCATACAGAACGGTGTGGAAGGAATAGCGTTTGGTCATTTTACACCACAATTGCACTGTATCATAAGTCCCCTGCCAGCTAAAGGACGCTACATCGTCGCTGCCGCTGCCCGTGACCAAACTTCCCTGAAAATGGAGTGTGAAAGACATCAGGTGGCGTTGCGCACCCGCTCCGTATTCGTAGGTATAAAAACCTTCCCACTCACCGCTGGGGAATAGCGCATGGGTCTCGGGCAAGTCACTATGGGTAGATGATGGCATATTGTTTTCATAGTCTATACACAGCGGAAAAGTGTTAATCTACTGGATAATATGTTCCCAATCAACAGTGTCATTATGTGAATGGGTGAAGCCCATGGTCCGCTCTTCGGCGATGGTGTTGGCGTCCCGGAAAGCCATTACGTAGGTCTTCCGCCATTCTTGGGTATTATTTCCACCCGATCCATGCACAATCCGCTCGTCATGGATGGTCAGGCTGCCCCGCTTGACCGGCAAATATACCACTGTATCGGTGGGCTTGGTTTCGATGATCAGGGTGTGGGAATCGTCCCGGTTGATTTCGCCGTCTTTCAGTGTGCCATAGTCCTTGGGCCGGTGCGGGCGCAGGGCGGACTCTTTGTTGGAACCAGGGACGACTTGCAAGCAGCCATTCTCCACCGTTGCATCGTTGAGGGCCAGGGAGAAGGTGGCGGTCCAGGTATTTTTTGTTTTCGGCCAATAACCCAAGTCTTGGTGCATGGCGAATTCGGCCTGGCTGCGGTTTGGCTTTTTAGCCAGAAACTGTTCGTAGTCCATTTGCGCCTGACCAGCGTACAGTTGATCGGCGATGCTTTGCGCCACCTGGAAGAAAATGTTGTTCTTCAACTCCGTCCGGTAAGTACTGGGCAGCATGGCATTGACCAGCCGGAACTCCTCCACCGGCGTACCATAGGGCTGGCTCATGTCGCAAAAGTCCTTGCCCATGTCAGGCTCCTGCCCGGTGACAAAATGCTCGAACCAAGGGTCCAAAGTGGCCATTTCCGTCTCCGTTAATACATCGTTCAAAACCAGATAGCCCTCTTCTGCGAACTGAAGACTTTCCGCTGGCGTGATTTGATAGCTGTTTCCCTGGCGGCGATGTTGGCCGGAAGCGGGATGGTTTATGTTTTCCATAATCAAATTTAGAATGGTTCAGAGTCGGGGGGCTGTATGGCGAGATAAAGGAAGCAATGATTTGGAAATTTGAGAAAAAATTGGTGAAAATTTTTTTGCGGCAATCATAATGTAGTTAGGTTTGCACGGTACAAAGTCAGTGCCATGCAATAAATAGTCGCACCCATTTAAACCCGTAGGTTTTAAAAGCTACGGGTTTAGGAGGAAAAATAAGTGTGCTGTATAAACGAAAAATGGAAACATGGAAAACATTTTAGACTACAATGTTGATGCAAGGCAAAACAAAAATGTAGTCTATGCTACGTTTTGGACTAGGGTGGCTGCTACTTTATTGGATGTATTGGTGATGTTGATAATCTTGCCGGTGTCCATCTACAACTTGCTGGAATGGAAAAGTATAACGGTATTGATGCTTACGACTGGAATTGGTTTGGCGTACAAGCCTTTTTTAGAGTATAAATACGGGGCAACTTTTGGGAAAATGGCTATGAAAATAGTAGTGACCAACTATGAATTTCAAAAACCAAATTTACAAGAGATAATATTAAGAAATATAATTCATATAACCTCCGGACTAATAGATTTTGTACTGGCTTCCTTTGTTTTCTCCTCATCAGAGTTTCAGGACATTACGACTTACCAGGATTATACATCTTTTATCGCGTCAAGGTCAAATATGTTGAATATTGTCGTCGGATTGGTAATATTGGGGGACGTGCTATTCATGTTTGCAGATGATCAGAATAGGACATTGCACGATAAAATAGGCAAGACGTTGGTGATAAAGCGGGATACAGGACAAGGATAGTCCATTTTTTCCTACAATCGCCCTATCATTGCACCCGTAGATGCATGCCTTTCTATCCAGCCGGGAAGGCAAATCGCAGTCTGCTCACCTGCCAATGCTGCGTAAAAATCTACCCTTTCAGTTTCTATTCCCCATTACTTTACTCCTCCTCCCTACCGCGCAAGCGCTCGCGCAAACCCCTTGCGTGCTCCTTATTCAAGTCACCGATGCACAATCCGGCGAAGTCCTGCGCGGGGTTTCCTTCAAGCTGGATGGCTTGGAAACCAGTGTGGCCACCGATTCGAGCGGACGGATTCGGATGCCAGTAAGCTGCGACAAGCATACCCTGCGATTCCAGGAGCTGGGCTACAAGCCTTACTCCCAACGGATTACCGTGTCCGGGGAGACGCCCCTGGAGATAAAGATGGAGAGCATCGCCACGCAAATCGAGGAAGTAGTAGTGTCGTCGCAAAGCGCGGTGCGCACCATGGAAACCCCGGCCTTGGGGGTGATCACCCTGAGTATGCGGGCCGTGCAAAAGTTGCCGCCAGCAGCGGGGGAGGTCGATTTGTTGCGGGGCTTGCAGACCCTGCCCGGTATTTCCACCGTCGGGGAGGGGGCCAACGGCATCAATATTCGCGGCGGGGCAGTGGACCAAAACCTGATCCTGCTGGACAATATGCCGATCTTCAACCCCACGCACATGCTTGGCCTGTTCTCGCTGTTCCCGACGGATGCGGTGCGGGAAATGCAGATTTACAAAGGTTCCATCCCGGCGCGGTACGGTGGGCGCACCGCCGGGGTGCTCGACGTAAAATTGAGTGAGCCCGATCTGCAAAAATTCAAGATGCGTGGTGGCGTAGGGCTGATCTCTAACCGACTGCACGTGGAAACGCCCTTACTCAAGGACAAATTGGCACTGATGACCTCGGCCCGATTTTCTTTCAATGAATACCTCATCAAAATATACAATAAAACGCTGGCGGGGACCATCGGCCCTGCCTTGCCCAATAGCGAGCCCATCTTCTTTGATTTTGCCAATAAAATATCCTGGCGGCCAACCAATCAGGATAACGTGACCCTGACCAGTTATATCAGCTACGATTCTTACCGCATCGATTCTTTGTTCAGTATTTCCAACATCATCCCCCGAGAAGCGACCATGCAGTATGGCCACAATAATTTGGCCGTGCGCTGGAACCACTATTTCTCGGATCAACTGAATCTCAACGTGCTGGCAGTACGTTCGCTCTACACCACTACCACGGCGGCCAGAGACCTCAAAGCCGGTTTTGACTATAGAACCCGACTGCTGTACCACAATGCCAAAATGGAACTGACCTATGCCCCTTCCAAGCGTCAACGGATCAACATGGGCACCACCCTCACCCGCTACGACCTGCGCCCGGCTACGCTGGTGCCGGTGGAAGGCTCCTCGGTGTCATCAGTTTATTTGCCCGATGAACACGCTTGGGAAGCAGCCCTGTTTGTGTCCGATGAATATGAAATAAACAGCAGTTTACTGGCAGAATTTGGTTTCCGATACGTCCATTACTGGAACATGGGGCCACTGTCCGTTCCAGTCTACGACCCGGATGCTCCAAAAACCGTGAGCTCTATTACCA
>JAYUXG010000407.1:0-21179 GCA_043753125.1 Saprospirales bacterium
ACGTATTTGGCGATAAGCCTGACTTAACGGACGACAATCGAAAAATAATTGATACTAATCAACGCCTCTTCGATCAATTTGGCCGCAACCTGAACTTTAGGATGGTAATGGTCGCTGAGAATGCAACGGCAGAGTTCCGCTCCTACACCCAAAAGTTGCCGAGCTACGACTTTGAAAACTGGGTCTGGCTACCCTCCAGGGGTTCTTGGCCCACCGTGTTGAATAATGGCTTTGAGTCTTATTATGTCCGGAATAAGATTAGTTCTTACCCTCTCTATTACGCCTTGGCCGATACAGGTGGCGTAATCCGGCGCTTTTACAACGCGATAGACGAAAAAGAGGTTGGGCGATTGGTGGAGCAAATCTCCATTCTGCTGCCTCCAGAATAACTGTGCTACAATCATGTCTACTTTACTGCCACCCAATATCCAGTTAGAAAAACGGCTCAATTTGGCCGCTTACATCGTCTCGGCTGCCGTATTGTTTTTGGTGCTCCTGATGCGGCGAGTCAAGGTTGATCTGGGTATGGACTTCGGTTTCTTGCCGCCGGTAATCGCTTCGTTAAATGCCCTGACGGCGATATTGCTGCTCTTTTCGCTGTACTTCATTAAAAACAAACGGGTGGAAAATCACCGGCGGGCCAACTACGGAGCCTTGCTTTGTTCCGTACTCTTCCTGCTTTGTTATGTGCTGTACCATTTCACCACCCCGGAAATACGTTACGGTGACTTCGATCACAACGGCGTAGTGAGTGCCGAGGAGTTGGTACGGGTGGGCAGTAGCCGCACGGTTTACCTGGTCATTTTGCTGATCCACATCGCCCTGGCAGCTATAATCCTGCCGTTTATCCTGCTTACTTTCAACCGTGCCTACACCAGGCAGTACGAACGCCATCGCCGCATGGCCCGCTGGGTCTATCCCTTTTGGCTTTACGTGGCCATCAGTGGCCCCATCTGCTACTTGATGCTACGGCCGTTTTATCCATAACCGATTTTTAAAAAAGTCATGAAAAATAACATCAAGAAAATTCTACCCTGTTTGCTGCTGCTCTTCTTGTTGACCGGCGGTAGGGTAGATGCCCAGTGTCCGATGTGCAAAATGTCCGCCGAGTCGAATATGCAGAACGGTGGCACCGATGGCCGGGGCTTGAATGCCGGCATCATGTATATGCTCCTCATGCCCTACTTGATCGTAGGTGGCATCGGCTATTGGTGGTGGCGCAACCGCCGACAGGAACCGACTCAAGCGGCTGACTTTTCGGAGGAGGATTTTCAGCACTATTCGCGGTAGACTTCCAGCTTCTTCACCTCCGACGGGGCTATTTGAAACGTCTTGGGAAAAAAGCCGGGAAAAATGGGACGGGTCGCTGAACCTGGATAGCGGTACTGCGCTGAGGCCGGGTCGTCGGTTTGCAGGGCAGCAAATTCGAAGATGATGTTGTTCTGCTCGAAAGGCAGTTATACGTACCATCCGTTTACAGTCTTCTAACCGTTATCCCATGAAGAATTTCACCAGGATTTTTCTGCTCTCCGCCTTTCTTGTAGTCGGCGAAGCATCCCGCTTGAGTGCCCAGGCACCCATCAATGACAACTGTGCCAACGCTACCTTACTGACGCCGGTACTCGCTTGTAATCCTACGGCGGGCACCACCCAAAACGCGACCAATAGCAATGCGCCCGGCAATTGTGGCGGGGGGCAGCATGATGTGTGGTACAAGTTTGTAGCCACCAATACTGCCCACCAGATTCGGGTGGATGGTGCGTCCTCTTTCGATGCGGTGATCGGTGCATTAAATTCCTGCGGTGGCACGACACGCCCGGTCGGAGGCGATTGCGCGGATGGCTCCGGCGATAATGGGGTGGAAATATTGAACCTGAGCGACCTAACGGTGGGCCTGACCTACTACATCCAGGTGTATGACTACTACGGGAATATCACGGCTACTGCCGATTTTGACATTTGCGTACGCAGTGCTCCGCCTGGCAACGACGAATGCGCCAATGCGACGGTGCTTACGCCAGGCCTTACTTGTAGTCCCACGGCAGGTACTACGGAGAGAGCGACCAGCAGCAACGCGGCGGGGGATTGCGATGGCGATGCCCAACCGGATGTGTGGTATAGTTTCGTGGCCACTAGTAGTACGCACCAAGTCCAAGTGGACGGTGTCCCTTCTTTCGATGCAAAGATCGGTGCGTTGACCGACTGCGGCGGCACTATGCGGCCCACCGGGGGCCTTTGCACGGATGGTTCCGGCAACGATGGCGTGGAGATTTTAGACTTGAGCGATCTAACGGTGGGCAGCACTTACTACATCCAAGTGTACGACTACTTCGGAAGCATCACGGCCACCGCCGATTTTAGCATTTGCGTACTTACGCTGTCGCCCACCAATGACAATTGTGCCAATGCCATCATGCTGGCCCCGTCGGCCACTTGCGCCGCCACGGCTGGCACTACGGAAAACGCTACCGGTAACGGCCAGAGTAGTAGTTGCGGAACTACCCAACTGGATGTGTGGTACAAATTCGTGGCCACCAATAACATTCATGAGGTTCGGGTGGATGGTAGTCTGCTTTTCGATGCGGTGATTGGGGCATTGATCTCCTGCGGCGGCACAGCAAGCCCCACTGGAGGCAACTGTACGGATGGCAGCGGCGATAATGGCGTAGAAATATTAAACCTGAGCGGCCTGACGGTGGGGAGTACTTACTATATCCAGGTATACGACTTCTATGGGAATACCGCCGCCGCCGCCGACTTCGACATTTGTGTACTCTCCTTGCCCCCCGCCAACGACAACTGCACCAATGCTACTCTACTGATCCCAACGGCTGGCTGCACGGCCACAGCTGGCACTACGGGAAACGCTACTGGTAGCGGACAGGGCGGTAATTGCGGGACTACCCAACCGGATGTCTGGTATAAATTCGTGGCCACTCGCATTGCACATCAGGTCAGGGTGGATGGTAGTCTTGTCTTCGATGCGGTGATCGGGGCGTTGACTGCCTGCGGTGGCACGGTACGCCCCACGGGGGGTAACTGCCAGGATAACTCCGGCGACGATGGCGTAGAAATATTGAATCTGAGCGGCCTGACCGTGGGTAGCACTTACTATATACAGGTGTACGACTTTTACGGGAATAGCGCATCCACGGCTGATTTTAACATTTGTGTGGTCGCGCCTACCCCCTTGCCTCTCGAACTGTCGGCTTTTACCGGTGAAATACAGGAGCATCAGAACGTGTTGCATTGGGAAACCCGGCTGGAGAAAAACCTGCGCTTCCATGCCGTGGAGCGTTCGGTGGATGTTGCAAACTGGCAGGAAATTGGTCGAAAAAACGGATTGATTAATTCTAATAATTTGATAGAGTACGAATTAGAGGATAGGACTCCCTTGGCCAAAGCCTATTATCGTCTGCGCTCGGTGGATTTCGACGGGCAGGAAAGCGTTTCCGGCAGCGTCGTGCTGACCCGCAAGGGCGAACAGTTCGGCATCACCAGGGTGTTCCCGTCGCCGACGAAGGACCACGTGACGGTGCAGTTCAACACTACGCAGGAAGAGAGCGTAACTGTCCTCTTGTTCGACATCACTGGCCGTGTGGTGCTGGAACAAACGGTAGAAGCCGTCCAAGATATCAACGAACTGCCGCTCACGTTGTACGGACTGCTAACGGGTGCATACACCGTGGTGCTGAGCAATAGCAAAGGCATCTCCGCGCCAGTGCGCTTCGTAAAGCACTAGAGATTGGCCCTACCCTACGAGGGATTTAGCAAGTAACAAAGGTTGGGAGGGGGTGCAAGGGGGATAGGCAATACTGTTATGAAGAACTAAGAGCTGCTTTAACATCCCTCCACCCTTTTAAACCAGTGCTTTTTCTATTCTTTCGAGATTGTAACTACCACTGACTTATTTCTATTTCCAGGGGAATTGTCCAGCCAGACGCTTGGGCCATTCTCCTGCTCTTTTTATATACATCTGTTCTAGGAAAATACTGACCAATACTTAGACATTCAAACCATCAAACCGTTCCAAAGCACTCCAACTTGACTACGATAAAAAATCCCAAACTTCCCTTTACGAAGAGAAGTCCGGGACGGGGCGAACCAACTGGCCAGTTTTAATCGGTTGACTAAAAATCAGTTGTGATCATAGTCTGGTGCAAGGGGTTATGATGGGAAAACCAAATATCCAATACACCGTCGTACCAATTACGCGTAATAGCTGTTCATCTTGATCAGCGCGTAGATGATGCCGGGTATGACGAAAAGAAGGCTCAACAGCAAGGCGATCAGCCAGTCGCTGCCTTCGAAGTTGGTGGCCAAACCCACTGCCACGAAGGGGATGAAAATAGCCAAAATGATGTAAACGCCTTTATCGATGCTGGGAGCGGCGGCTAAACCGTTATTGGCCATCATTTTTTTCTGCATTTTCTCCACCTTCTTTTTTACCAGTTTGATGGCCAGTTTTTCTTTGAAAGATAATTTGTGGCTGCTGTTTCCCGCAGATATTGCTTCCAGTTGCTGCGCCGGGTTCGTCGTGGTCGCCATATCAAGCGAAAACCCAGGTAATGCAAACAGGCAAAGGGCAAAAGAGAGGAGAATTGTACGAAAGGTCATATATTGCTGGTATTGAAAATGATTGCCTACTCTGTCTGGGCTTTTCGGCTTCCGCCCGGTTTCCTGGAAGGTTGGGGTCGGGTTGTTTAGAAGGTGTAACGTGCACTAAGGGCGTAGTAGTCGCCCCGAAACTTGTCATAGTACGCGTCGCCAATGACAAACGTAGGGGTCCAATCCAGCGATAGATTGAGGGGCAAATCGACAAATTTGTAGTCCAGCCCCAGGTTGCCCATGATACCGATGTTGAGGTTGTTGTAGAGATCGCTGGCGTAAACGTCCCGATCGTAATTCCAGAAGAAAACCGTCGCGCCGCCACCATAGTACCACCGCAGACCCTCTGCGCCATTGATACGGTTATGGACTTGGTACAGGACACCCACATTCAGGAAATTGATAAAAGCACTTTGACGGCGGTAGCCCAGGAAAACCTCGATCGCGTTGTTCTGGCTGAGAAAGTGTTTGTAACTGATCGAATTGGGTGAACCCAAGCGCAACCCAATGGCCGATTTGTAATCCTGAGAGGAGGCAGTGAAGATGCAAGCGCCAACCAGGGCCAGCGTAAAGAGGAATTTTTTCATACTGATTAAAACGTTTTGATAATGAGCGTTGATTTTTGTTCGCGCTAAGGTAGCGGCCCTTTTCTCACATTTACAAAGTTCCTAGGGCACTTTGATTATATAACAGGGGCTTTTCGTAAAATTCTTGGGCGATGCTTCCTGCGGAGAGAGACAAGACAAATTTTTTTTCAAAAAGCCGTGCCAGACTATTGCGGCCCCGGTAATTGTCAGACTTTCGCCCTATTTACCAATCGTTGGCGCATGAAAATAGCAGTCTTTCCCGGCTCTTTCGACCCGATTACCATTGGCCACGTAGACCTGGTAAGGCGGGCTATACCGCTGTTCGACCAAATTATAGTAGCCGTAGGGGTGAACTCCACCAAGAAAAGTCTGTTTCCACTGGAGCAGCGCCTGGATTGGCTGCGCCAGGTGTTTGGCTCTGATCCGAGTGTGGGCGTGGACCAGTTTCAAAACCTGACGGCGCACTATTGCCAACGCATCGGGGCACGTTACCTCCTGCGGGGTCTACGCAATGCCTCCGATTTTGACTACGAAAAGACGATCTCTCAGCTCAACCAGATCGTTGGTGGGGGCCTGGAGACGGTGTTTTTGATCGCCCAGCCGGAATTTTCCCATATCAGCAGCACCATCGTGCGGGAGATCATTCTCGGCGGTGCGGACGCTACGCCTTTTATTCCGAAGGAAATCACGATAACCAATAACTAATTAACCGCTCAACTAATAACCAAGCTATGACCGACGCCATATTTACTGTTCCCCATCCAATCAATGAGCCGGTGCTGCACTACGCCCCCGGTTCGCCGGAGAAAGCTGCCTTGAAAGCGGCCCTCCAATCCGCTAAATCCAATCCGCAGGAAGTGCCGATGTTCATCGGTGGACAACGGGTACATACCGAGGAGCGGGTGGCAATGCACCCGCCGCACGAACGCCACCACCTGCTTGGCCACTATTCCCGAGGCGACGCGGCGCATGTGCAAATGGCCATTGATGCGGCCTTGCAAGCCAAGCCTGCCTGGGAGGCCATGCCCTGGGAGGAACGCGCCGCGATTTTCCTCCGCGCCGCCGACCTGCTCACCGGTCCATACCGTGCCCGCATGAGTGCCGCCACCATGCTCTGCCAAAGCAAAAACGCCTACCAGGCAGAGATCGACTGTATTTGCGAACTCGCCGATTTTTGGCGCTACAATGTGTATTTCATGCAGGAAATATACAAACAGCAGCCCGTCAGTGTCCGTGGCTTCTGGAACCGCACCGATTGGCGCCCCCTGGAAGGGTTCGTTTTTGCCCTCACGCCTTTCAACTTTACGGCCATTGCCGGCAACCTGCCCACCGCCCCGGCCATGCTCGGCAACGTCGCTGTCTGGAAGCCCGCCGATGCACAGATTTACTCCGCCGCCGTCATCATGGAAATATTGGAAGAGGCCGGGCTGCCAGCGGGCGTCATCAATCTGATCTATGCGGATGGCCCGACCGTGGGAGACGTGGTGTTTGCACACCGTGATTTTGCTGGCCTCCACTTCACCGGCAGCACGGGCGTGTTCCAGCGGATGTGGAAAACTATCGGCGAAAACATCGCGCAGTACAAATCCTACCCGCGTATCGTGGGCGAAACGGGCGGCAAGGATTTCGTGGTGGTCCACCAATCGGCCCATCCGCAGGCCGTGGCTACTGCCCTGGCCCGTGGGGCCTTTGAATACCAGGGGCAAAAATGCTCTGCCGCTTCGCGGGCCTACGTGCCGCAAAGTCTCTGGCCAGCGATCAAGGACTATTTGCTGGCCGATTTGAAGGACATTAAGATGGGCAGTACCGAGGATTTCACCAATTTTGTCAATGCGGTGATTGATGAAAAATCTTTTGACAAAATCAGTGCCTACATCACTGCTGCGCAAAAGTCGGAACAGGTGCAGGTGATTGCCGGGGGGCATTTCGACAAATCGCAGGGTTATTTTATTGCGCCAACGGTGCTGGAAGTGACCGACCCCTACTACGTGACGATGTGTGAGGAAATATTCGGCCCGGTGCTGACTATATACGTGTACCCGGACGACCAATGGGCAGAAACGCTCGACATTGCCGACCACACCTCACCTTACGCACTGACTGGTGCCGTGTTTGCCAATGACCGGACGGCACTGGCCGCTGCCAATGCAAAGCTGCGCCACGCGGCGGGCAATTACTACGTCAATGATAAACCAAGCGGTGCTGTAGTGGGCCAGCAGCCCTTTGGCGGGGGCCGTGCTTCGGGCACCAACGACAAGGCAGGCTCCATGCTGAATATGTATCGCTGGCTCTCGCCGCGCACCATCAAGGAAACTTTGGTGCCGCCAACGGACTATCGGTACCCATTTTTGGGAGAGGAATAGGTAAAAAAGCAAAGCGCAAAAGGCAATAAGCAAATGGAGGGCATTGCCATCCCGATCTACTCAAAACAATAGGTCTTGCAGGTCTGCGCCGATTGCGTATCGACCAGCATAACATCGGGCGCAGGGCTGGTCTGGCCCTCGTCGATCATGGTTTTCGGGTAAGGAAACAGGCGGGTTTGGCCATGCAGGTACAGTTTGGTGATGCCATAGATCAATTTGGTAATGATTGCTTGGTGAACTCTTGGCGCGTTGACTCCCGTTATGACTAAGTTATCGTTCATGATCCATTTTTTTAGCAAATTTAACGCACCAGCTTCCGGAAAGTAGAAAAAAACTTAAAGGCACGAAAAAGGGGCCGTCACGCGATAGCGTAACGGCCCCTTTTATTTTTTTCGACCTTCAAGTATTCAGGCTAAAGCAGATGGGTAAAATAGTGACAACCAATAATTTGGAATACTATTACGACATCTGGTAACCAATAACGACTTAACGGGCGGACGAGAATTTCAATTCCTTGATGCGGGCTTTTTTACCGACCAGACCGCGTAGGTAGTACAGGCGGGCCCGGCGGACGCGACCGCGTTTCATCACTTGAATGCCAGCGATGTTCGGGTTGGTGAAAGCGAAAATACGTTCCACGCCGACCCCATGCGAAATCTTGCGCACGGTAAAGGTGCGCGTGGCACCATGTCCTTTGATCTGGATCACATCGCCACGATAGTCCTGTTCCCGGGTCTTGTCGCCTTCCACGATTCTATAGGTCACAATAATGGTGTCGCCGGTGTTGAATGCCGGGAAAGTAGGCTTGTTCAGCAGTTGATCGTGGACGAACTGGATGGCTTCCAACTCTTTCATTGTATCGCGTGTTTATGCTCTTTAAATTTTAGGAGCGCAAAGGTACAACGACCTGTCCAGAAAAAGAAAATTTTATTTTCTTTATTGCCGATTTGCTTGGTCGTGTGTTCAGGAAGTATTTCCCAATGAAAAAAAGAGAAGTTGTTAACAAAATAATGATTTAAGTGTTGTGACATTTGTTTTTGCAACACCTACCTTTGCCAGACAACATAGCCGTACAGAATGGTGTTATACTTGAGTTTCCCGATCAAAAATCGGGATATCAATACACGCTATTAGGTCCTTACTTTTTGGTAAATGATTGATTGTCAACGCTGCATTTTTCAAACATTTCAAAAATACACTCTTACCCATGAAGAAATTCTTTTTTCTCCCCCTGCTGGCTATTGTGGCCATGTCTGCTTACGCGCCGACCAGTTATAAAGTGGATACCAGTGCCAGTTCCATTGTCTGGACCGGCTATAAAGTGACCGGCAAGCACACTGGCACCGTGAAAGTACAATCAGGCGATTTGGCCTTTGACAATGGCGTACTGACTGGCGGGTCCTTCTCAATTGACATGACCTCCATCAACTGTACTGACCTGGAAGGCGAATGGGCGGGCAAGCTGATCGGTCACCTGAAAGGTGATGATTTTTTCGGCGTGACCAAATACCCGACCGCTAAGTTCGTCATTACCCGCGTGATCCCACAGGATACGAAAGGTAACTACAAGGTGCTCGGCAACCTGACCATCAAAGAGACGACCAAGGAGGTTAAATTCCTGGGTACTGCTACAGAAACCGCTGGTGTGGTGAACGCATCTGGCAAGATCGTCGTTGACCGTTCGGATTATGACGTGAAGTATGGCTCTGGCTCTTTCTTCGACGGTTTGGGCGATAAAACGATCTATGACGACTTTGATCTGCAAATTGCCTTGGTAGCCAAGAAATAAAAAAACAAGCAATTGGCAAAAGGCAATTAGCAAAGTGAGGAGGCAAAGATTGTAGATTTGCTTAAGCACTGTGCTTGCTGTTGCCTATTATCTACAGTGGCCTGATGGACGTGTTCCGTTGGGCCACTACTTTTTCTGAAAGCCGTGCATGATCTACAAACCGACTTTAACTACAGGGTTAACCACCCGGCATTATCTTTGCTGCCTAGTTTTGCCCTCCATTCTTAAAGACGACGCAATTGTACCAATCGGCATGTTTTCGTCGTTGTACGCGATAAACTACCATTATTGTCTCAAAACTACATTTCCATGCTTCGTTTTGCTTCTTTCTTCGTGCTGGCGGCGGCCTTTCCCGGCCTGGGTGCTTTCCAGCCGGAACAGCCGAAGTTCGGTATTCCTACCCTTGCTTTTAACCACATATTGGGCCAGCCGGGCTTCCCGGAGCGGCAACCCATCTTTTTGACCGCTTTAGTAGAGGATGGCTCCGCAGTGGATACCACCAGCAATCTGCGCATCCTCCTGCTGAATGTTTGCTCCTACGATACCGCTTATCCGGGCAAGGTGCGCCGTACCCTGCAACGCTTCCTGCCCGCCAGCACAGTGACGGACTATGTGGAAGGCAGTGCCAGCGATTTCGCGATCAAAGCTTTGGAATACGATGCTGTGGTGGTGGCCTACCCGTCCGGCGGATCGGCTGCCCTTTTGAAGGCTTACGGTGCGGCATTGGCGCAGTACGCACAACAGGGTGGGGGAGTGGTGGTCACCGGATCGCACGAGTACAGTGTGCTGCAGCAGTTAGGCCTTTTCGATCTCGATTATGGTTATTTTTGTGCTGATCCGTCCATTCACGAGCTCGTACCTACCCATCCGATACTGGGCGGCACGCACATAGATTTTAATTTGAAAAATTATGCCTATCCGCTTGATATTTCCGATCCTGCCTTTGTAACTTTGGCCGACATTCAAGGCTATCCGGTATTGGGCTACAAGCCCTTAGGAATTGGTAAAGTGGTGTATTTGGGCATCGAATATTATTACGACGAGTTCGAGTCCAATCAAATCCTTACAAATACGCTACGTTGGGCGGCCAAGCCGCGTAGCCAAGCCCCGGCTGGAGGCAGTGAGGTATGGACGGCCCGGCGGACGAAGCGAACAGAGGAAATTCTGTATGCGGGTAGTGGTGCCGCCAAAGTGGATGTTTTCGACCTAAAGATTTATCCCAATCCCTACCTGACCAAGGCTACTTTGGACATTGATCTTAAGAAGCCGACGGCGGTGTCCGTTCAGATGACCGATGAAACAGGACGTGTAGTATCGGTTTTACTGCCCCGCAAAAACCTTTCGGCAGGCTTGTTTCGGTTGGAATTGCCCAATGTATCTCCTGGTGTGTACTTTTTGCAGTGCCGAATGGGCGATAGAACTGTAGTCAAAAAGGTAGTCAAAATGGCTACACAGTAATTGTAATCAATTGGTTGTCAAATGTTTATGTTTTTTATTGTTATTTTGCTATTTTTTGGCAAATGAAGTTTGGCAATATCGTTGCAGACTTTGCAAAGAGTACGTACTTTTGCGCCTCCTATCATTAAAATATGCCTCTTACAAGAGGCCCGATCTTCCAGATTGATTGCTTTTGCGTGGTGACTTATCTTCCTTAATGCGCGTACAAAGCAGTATATATTCTGGCTCTCCCTTCCTACATTAAGTCTCGTGCTATCGGCATGGGGCTGTCCCTCTTGTCTGAATTTATCATCCCGGCTATCCTTTCCGCAATGTAGTCTCCTGCCGTTGGCAAGGGGTCCCTTCCTTTATCCATTGCCCTCCCACAATGGCATTTAGGGTTTGTGCTTTTCAGCACAGAGATACCCTATTTTTAAATTTATTGGCTTTTTCCGCACAGTAAGACAAAATGACGCATGATGTCATGCCTCGTTTTAGCTCATCTCATGTCGATCTGCTTGGTCGGTGTGGCTTTTAGCCATGTGCCATAAAGACTCGGAGTCAACTTCTACCTGACACCACTTTTTATTCCTGTCAAACCAATACTTGAAGTTCAACAAAAGGGTGCTTGCACCTACTGCATACCAAAATTTTTAAAATACCGATCATGAATCTTTTTACTGTACTGTTCTCTCTTTCGTCCGCCCGCAAAAGTCACATCATGGGGATTGTAATATTGGCAACATTCGTGGCCAATGTTACTTGTCCAGCAGAAGCCTTTGGACAGGCACCTGTTGTTCCTGCCAACACTGATGGAGCCTCTTTCTCGGTTGGTGATCAAGGCTTGCCAGGCACTTCGAGTGTGGCATCAATGGGCAACCAACAATCGGACACTTGAATGACAACGGACGCAGTAACTAATTATTATAAAAAAATGTTGGATGAGGTCGGCACCCGAAATGCCATCTCCAACCAGCCAGGCAAGGGAGACAGCCCTGAAACCCCTTTGACGTGTACTTGTGAGGGCAACGTGATCCAAAACCCCAGTTTTGAGAATGGAACCACCAGCTGGAGCTGGACAGGCGGCAATTTTGACTTCGGCACTTATGGTATTAGTACCCCGACGGACAGTGCCGTGCGGAAGATGGTACAAGTGAAAGATTAATACCTCCGGGTGTTACCTGAAGTACGAGTGACGAAGTGCTCTTCCCGAAAGACGGGAGGGGCCTTCGTCTTTTTATACCTATCAAAGTCTTTTTCAGGCGAAGGCGGGTGGCCCAGTGTTCTGCGAACGTTGCGGAATAGGGAAGTAAGAATCTCCGAACGCACGTTAATTATTTGCTCCTTTAGGTCACTCAGGTTAAAAAGATCTTCTGGGACTAGGTGAATCAGGTGATAAATAGCCACGCCAGATAATTATTAAATGATTGAAAACGAACAATTTAACCGGCTAAAAAATCATTGTCCGAGTAATTGTCCGATATCAATAGTTGCCGATGGAGGCTTGCTGCCTTTATTTTGTGCGTTCACTAAAAATGTTGCACAAGATGATGATCGGAATAAAAGATGTAATGGAAGAACGGCTCTGCTACGAGAAAATTCGGGAGCTGCGTTGGTCGGAAGGGGTGAGATGCCCACACTGTAGCAGCTTATCGTACCGGCGCAAAGGCCACCACCCGCATTGCGAGCATCGCCACTGCTACCAATGCAAGGCTTGCCAACGGCACTACGATGACCTGACGAACACGATTTTTCAGGACCATGCGCACCCCTTGAAAAACTGGGTAGCCTGCCTCGCCCTGCTCCGGTTGGGTGTGACCGAGGCAAAAATAGCGCAGGAACTGGACCTGAGCGAGAACGACTGCCGCGCCCTGAGCCACCGCTTGCGGGAAAAAGGAGCAGACCTGTTGTATAGCCTCGGTATGCAAAGCAGGGTGGCGGTACGCAGTGCCTGACTTGGGCGGTAAAAGAGTAGCTTGGAGTCAACGCTCATCGAAACGCACCACTCCCAAACCGTAGAGGAAAGTGGAGAAATCCTGGTCAAAACGTCCCCGGAAAGCCCTGCCAACAGGTTATGCAAACCCCAGCACAAATCCATCCAGCCCCCCCGTCTCCCGCAGGCCGAGTTTCTTACTGAGCCGATGGCGGCTGCGCCACACGCTTTCCACCGAGATGCCCAACACCGCCGAAATTTCTTTCATCTCAAAACCCAGTTTTAGTAGCAAAAACAGGCGGGTTTCCGCGCTCGTGAGGCTGGGTAATTGCGCTTGCATTCGCCACAGCATACTTGGGAAAAACGATTCGAAGCGTTCCCGAAAAGTGAGCCAATCGTCGTCGGTCAAGATTTTCAATTGCTGAAACGATTTTTTGCCCGGCCTTTCGGCTGCCTTGTCGTCCGGCCAAACCCCGCGGGCGATGGCGGGCTGCTCGAAAATCTGCAATTTCAATTCTTCAACCAACCGGTTTTTTAAGCCCAGGGTTTGCGCCGTTTGCTCCAGTTCCTGGCTTTTGGCCGCGAGGTCGGCCTGCGACCGTTGGAGGGCTTGTTTTTGCAGGGCCTCGCGGGCGGTAGCGAGTTGTTTTTCTTTTTCCAGCAGCAGATTTTGGCCGCGCTGCCGGATGAACAAAATGAAAATGATGACTAGGGTCAAGGTCAGAAACAGCAAAAAAATCAGGTTTTTTTGCTGCATGACCTGTTGGTCGTGTTTTATTTGCGCGATGTGTTTTTCTTGCTCGGCATTGGCAAATTTTAGGTTCAAATTGGTCACTATTCTGGTTTTCTCGGCATTGAAAGCCAGGTCGTGCAGCCGTCGGCTTTCATCGGCATGAAAAAGGGCCTGGGCAAAGGCCCCGCGTTTCCTGAAAACTTGCGACAAGCCGCCATGCACCTCGGCCAATGCAACGGTGTCGGGGGAGGAGAGGCATTTTTCATAAAAAATCCGGGCCAAATCCAGACGGCCAAGACCCATATAACAATCGGCAGTGGCCTGGTCATACTTGAAAAATTTGATGCGATTGGCCTCCGGCGAAATGCAACAGGTGGCCTGCTGATAATGCTGCAAGGCCATTTGGCAATCGCCTGCCGCGCGGTAGGCTTCTGCCAGAATGAAGTGCCGCTGGTCAATTTCGTAATAATTTTGAAAACGATATTGCGACTCCAAAGCCAATTTCGCCATGGCCACTGCCGAGTCGGGGCGGTGGAGGTAAATGTAGTTTTGGGCTAAAACGCCGGCTGACACTATTTTGAAACCACCGAAATTGACCCCTGCGAAATTGGTCCCCCAAGCATAAGTATAGATTTTCTGACTCCATTTCAAAGCCTCGCGGTAGTCTTTACTGGCTATGTACGCCGTCGCGAGGTCGAGATGCAAGTTGAAAAATCGGTCGTTTTCAGCCAGCGAATCAATTTGTCCGTACCATTCCCGGGCTTCGAGCAGCAGCCGGATGGCCTCCGGAAAATCACCCTGACTTAAGTAAGTGCGGGAAAAAAAACGTTTGGCATCGCCTATATTTTTGGGTTTTTTGAGTTTCTTATACCAGTGAATACTTTCGGACAGACAGGCCCGCGCTGTGTCAAAACGCGCTTGCCGGGTCAACAATTCGCCCCGAACCATCTGCGTAAAAGCCCGCATCGAATCACTGGGAAAGGCTTTTTCAAAACAGTCGAGGTGTTCAAACACCTGCGGCGAATGTTCCGGCAACCAATAATACAAACCCTGACAAGCGAGGAATTGCCATTTTTCAGGCACTTCATTTTTGATTCTTGCCATACAAGAATCGGGGCGGTGCATCGGCAAATGATGGAAATATAAGCCATCCTTAGTAAAAAATTCCTGTAGCGTTTTGTCGGGCTTGGTTCGGTAGGCCAACAGACAAGCCAGCAAAAAAAGGCTGCCTAAAAAAATCGGCACCCGCCAACGGAGATTTCTCATGCTATTTTTTGGCAAAAATAGGGGTAAAAAGCCCGCCACACTCTTTACACGGCACCCTTTACAATTTGTCCGGGGGCTGTCCGCTTCAAAACCACTTTTGCATTGTCTTATAACCATCGCGTATGCTCCACATCCGAAAATCAGTTGCCACCGATGCCGGGCAAATCTGGGCGATCTTAGCACCCATTATCGAAGCAGGAGACGCATTGGTCTATTCGCCTGCCTCCACCCAAGCAGAAATGCTGGATTATTGGTTAGCCGAAAATAAGCACACTTATACCGCTATACTAGAGGAACAAGTAGTCGGCACGTTTTTTATTCAAGACAACCAACCTGGCCTCGGGGCCCATGTGGCCAATGCAGGCTATGCCACTGCCCCTGATTTTTATGGCCGGGGCATTGCCCGGCAAATGTGCCAGTTTTCCTTGGCCGAGGCCCGCCGACTGGGCTATTTAGCCATGCAATTCAATATTGTGGTCAAGACCAACGTAAGAGCAGTTGCTCTGTGGCAACAAATGGGGTTTGAAATTATTGGCGAAATCCCCGCCGCCTTCCAGCATCAAAAATTGGGACTGGTCAACGCTTATGTGATGTACCAGCAGCTGTAACTTGACAATATAGAGGTTGTCTCACTTCACTTTAGGTGGGGAAATTACACGTGGCAAGGTACTTTCGCAATTTAACGCTCAAAAATGAAAGGGCATGGCTTCACCCAGCGACAACAACACCGTACTTGTAGCACTGCTAAAAGACCCCAAAGACTGGCATATTGTCTTGGAACACGGCATTTATCGCATTCGAGGTTCGTTGCGTTATCCACCGCCAATGTTGACCGAAAAGCGGGTTAAGCTGGTCGCTTTTTACTTGCCCTCCAAATTTAAGGCATATAAATTCAGCGTTCGGCATTACGCCATCGTGAAAAATATCACTATGGCTCCTCGTTTGGCCTGTCTTCCCGACGAGCCACGTAATGCAAAAAGCAATGATCTCTATTACAAATTCGACTTGGAAGAACCATTGCGATTAAATGAACCAATTGTCAGTCTGCGGGGACGGGCGCACATGGTGTTGATTCCAACCACGGAAAATCTATTTTTCAACGCTCAAGAGTTTAATTTTCTATATCACTCTACCAAATTGGAAGAAAAGATGTGGAAAGCCCTGCTAGATCGGAATATTTTTCCGGAACGGGAATATCCAGTCCATACCCGCGATGACTCGGCCTATCGCCTTGATTTCGCGGTATTTTGCAAAAACGGGCGTTTCGGAATTGAGGTGGATGGTCCGCATCATGAAGCCAGCCGAAAAGCCGTCGTAGATGATAAAAGACGCGATAACAAACTCAGCGTGGAAAAATGGGATGTACGTCGTTACGTTCCGGAAGACCTCGAAATCGGAACTTTACCTGGAACCTTGCAGCAAATTGAGCACAAGATCAAGTCTTTGGAGGGCTTGGATACTGTAGGCGGTTTACTACCCGCTCGGCCAAAAAGCGACATTTCTGGTCAACTGCCTCTCTTTCACGAAGCACACCTCGATTTTTTGGAACTCCGCCGCCGGGTCCGGGAAAAATACGAAAAACCGTAAGCGAATTTTGACACCGCAAACAACCAGCGTTTTTAAACGTTCCTACACGTTCTAAATCCCTTTACCCGTCGAGGCCCTTTTCAGGCGAAGGCGGTTGCTAATCCATTATAATCTGACTCACCTACACGTATGACCCACTACGCACCAGCCAAACCCAAGTTCCGCACCATATCCGCCGATCCGATCCAAGTGCGGATGCACACCCTGGCCAACGGCCTGAAATTATTCCTTTCCGTCCATAAAGACGAGCCACGGGTCTATACGGAAATTGCCGTGCGAGCCGGTTCCAAGCACGATCCTGCCGACACGACCGGCCTGGCCCACTATTTCGAGCACATGATGTTCAAGGGCACTGACCGCATGGGTAGCCTCGATTGGCCGCAGGAAAAAGCCCTGCTCGACCAGATCGAACAGAAGTTTGAGGAGCATCGTCGCGAACGTGACCCCTTGATCAAGAAAGAGTTATACGCCGATATTGATCGCCTATCGTTTGAAGCCGCGCAATTTGCCGCCGCCAACGAATACGATAAACTGGCCAGTGCCATTGGGGCAAAAGGCACCAACGCCTACACGTGGGTGGAGCAAACGGTGTACGTAAACGACATCCCGTCCAACGAACTGGAACGCTGGTTTGCCTTGGAAAGCGAGCGTTTCCGCCGACCAATCCTGCGCCTGTTTCATACCGAATTGGAGACAGTGTTTGAAGAATACAACATCAGCCAAGATCGTGACCTGCGCAAATCCATGAAGGCGATGCAGGAGGAGTTGACCCCCACGCACCCCTACGGCACCCAAACCACGCTGGGCCGGGGCGAAGACCTCAAAAACCCATCGCAAAAAAACATCTACCGCTTTTTTGAGCAGTACTACGTGCCGAACAACTTGGCCATCGTCATGGCGGGCGATTTTGAGCCGGACCAGGCGGTGGCGTTGGCCGAAAAGTATTTTGGCGATTTCCAGACCAGGCAAGTCCCCGCATTTCACTTCGAACCGCAACGTCCGCTCACCGTGCGCGCCCAGCGCGACGTGTACGGCCACGAGCCGGAATGGGTGGAATTAGGCTGGCGTTTTCCGGGCGCCCGGTCAGAGGAGGCGCATCTGTTGTCGTTGGTGGCGGGTATTCTGCACAACTCGCAGGCGGGCTTGTTCGATCTAAACCTCATCCAACAGCAGCAAGTGCTGGAGGCCTACGCTTACCCCAATGTGCTGGAAGATTATAGCAGTCTTCTGCTCCACGCCAAGCCGCGCGAGGGACAATCGTTGGAAGAGGTGGAAAGCCTGTTGCTCGATCAAATGGAGCAACTGCGCGCCGGACAGTTTGAGGACTGGCTGCCGCAGGCGGTAGTCAAGGATATGAAATTGTCGGAAATCCGGTCTTTTGAAAAAAATAAGGGCCGGGCCAGCGCACTGACCAGTGCTTTCATTTTGGGGCTGGATTGGTCGGAAGTCGTGCAACGTTGGCAGAAATTGGAAAAAATAACCAAAGCGGACATCGTAGATTTTGCCCAACACCACCTGCGGCCAGACAACTACGCGGTGGTCTTCAAGCACCACGGCGACGATCCCAACCTGATGAAGGTGGACAAGCCGCCCATCACTGCCATTGAGGTAAACCGCACGGACAGTTCCGATTTTGCCCAGGATTTCCTGACCCATCTGGTGCCAGATATACAGCCGGAGTTTGTTGATTTTCAAAAAGTGGTCAAAAAAACCAGCCTTTCCAAAGCCCTGCAACTTCGGGCCGTACAAGAGCCGAAAAGCAAACTTTTCCAGTTGTATTACACTTTCGATATGGGCCGATTGAGTGATCGGCGGCTGGCGCTGCTGGCCAGTTACCTGCCTTTTCTGGGCACTTCGCGCTATTCGGCCACAGAGATGCAACAGGCTTTTTATCGGCTCGGCATGAGTTGCACGGCCAGTTGTCAGGATCGCCATTTTTTCTTCACCCTCACCGGTTTGGAAGAATCGTTTGAAGCGGGCGTGGAACTGATGGAATACCTGCTGGCCGATGCGCAACCCAACGCCGAAGCTTTACAAAACCTGATCGCCGATACGCTGTTGCGCCGCGAAAACGACAAAATGGAAAAGCGCACGGTACTGACCAAGGCCATGGCCAATTACGCCAAATACGGTCCTGTGTCGCCCTTTTCGGATAAATTGCCCAAAGAGCGGCTGCTGTCGATTACGCCGGAGGAGTTGGTGGCTCTGCTGCATGAATTGCCGACTTATCAGCATGAAGCGTTCTATTACGGACCGAAAACCGCCCGTGCGGTGGCCACCATTTTGAAAAAAAATCACCCGGTGAACCAACCGCTACGGGCAGTACTGCCCGCCAAAAAGTATCCGGAGATCGGTACCCGGCGCAACAAAGTCTATTTTGTGGACTTTCCGACGGTACAGGTGGAATTCCTGTTGCTCTCCAAGGGCACGCCGAAGTTTCAGCTGGACGAGTTTGTATTTTCGGAGTGGTATAACCAATATTTCGGCTACGGGCTGTCGTCGATTGTTTTTCAGGAAATCCGCGAATCCAAGGCCCTGGCTTATTCGGCCTACGTGTATGCGGCCAACCCGGAGCGAAAAAACGGTGCCCACTTTCTACAGGCTTATGTCGGTACCCAGCCCGACAAAATCTACGAAGCCGTGGCCGCTTTTCAGGCCCTGCTGGAAGAGATGCCCGTCTCGTTACCGCAGATCGAGAACGCCCGCCAGAGTGTGTTGAAGCAGATCGCTGCCGGGCGCATTCGCCAGGCTGACCTGTACTGGACCTGGCGCAGCAATCGCGATAAAGGCTTTCTCAACCGCGACCTGCGCGAAGACATTTACCGCACGCTGAAGCAATCTGAGGCCACCGACCTAATCAATTATCAACGCCGTCACATCAAAGGCCGTCATTACACCTGGCTGGTGCTGGGCGAGCGGAATAGGCTGGATTTCAAGTACTTGCAGCAGATCGGAAAAGTGGTAGAACTGAGTTTGGAAGATATTTTTGGGTATTGAGGGAGAAGAGGGGCCAACGGCGTGCGATTCCCTATAAGTCCGCTAATTTGGTCTGATTGCCCCTTACATTGGAACGGGTAAATAATGCGAAAAATGGGTTTGATAAGGCAGGTAAATATCAGCTACGTGTAGACTTTCCATGTTTTCAAAACGTGGAAAGTTTCGTTACTCATCGGTAATCGCAGTGGCGTGACCAAGGTTTTTACCGGCTCGTTTGAGCAGAAACAAATTTGGAAAACGGGTTTTTGGGATAAAAAGGCCACCTTTGATCGGCCTTTTATTCACGCTACGACTATCCATGTTCCATCGCTCCTTATTATTGCCGATTTTCCTCCTGCTCTTTCTTCACACCGCTCTATCCGCCGCCATTCTGCCCCCCGGCTTTGTGGAAGTGCCCATAGCCACCGGCCTGGACCCCACCGCGATGGCCCTGGCCCCCGACGGGCGCATTTTCATCACCGAAAAATACGGCGCGGTGCGCATCGTCGAAAACGGACTACTGTTACCCGATCCCTTTGTGCTGTTGGACGTGGACAACTACAATGAGCGCGGCCTGAGCGGCATCGCTTTCGATCCCAATTTTGAACAGAACGGCTACGTGTACGTCTATTACACGGTCAGAAACGGCGAACACAACCGCCTGAGCCGGATCAGGGCCCTTGGCAATTACGCAGACAGTGAAGAAATCCTGCTCGAACTGCCAACCTTGTTCGGCACCATCCACAACGGCGGGGCGATGGTCTTTGGCTCCGACGGCAAGCTCTATCTGGCCGTGGGCGATGGGCAGAACGGCCCTGCCGCGCCTTCGCTGCAAAGCCTGCTGGGCAAAGTGCTGCGCCTGAATCCCGACGGAACGGTGCCGCCGGGCAACCCTTTTGCGGCGCAGACCACCGGCATCTGGCAGTCTATTTGGGCGGTGGGCCTGCGCAACCCTTTTTCCATGACCATCCAACCCGGTACGGACCGTATTTTTGTCTGCGACGTAGGCAGCGAATTCACAGAGGAAGTCAACCACATCGAAGCCGGCATGGACTACGGGTGGAACCTGCTGGAAGGCAAAAAAAATACCCAAAACACGCCCCCCAACTATCGCGACCCGCTGTATTCCTATCCCCATACGCTGGGCTGCTCGGTGGTCGGGGCCGCGTTTTACAACCCCTCGACGGTCATGTTTCCAGCCGCCTATGCCGGGCAGTTTTTCTTTGCCGATTACTGCCGGGGCTACATCAAAACAATAGACCCGGCCACTGGCATACTGGGGTCGACTTTCGCCACGCAAATTGACCGGCCCCTGTGCATCCTCACCGGGCGGGACGGCGAACTGTACTACATTTCCCGGGGCGGCCTGGGTGGTGGCTCCAATCAGGACAATACCAACTCCCTCGAAGGGATGCTTTGGCGCGTGGATTACGTGGGCACGGGTGCCCCCGTGTTCAGTGCACAGCCCCAGCCGCGCCTACAGGTTGTAGGGGAAACGGCGACTTTCACGGCCAACGCCAATGGCTCCGACCCCATTACTTACCAGTGGCAACGCGATGGCCAGATCATCGTTGGCGAAACCAATAAGACCTTAACTATCAGTAACTTGATGCTGGCCGACAGCGGCATCTTGATTCGCTGCATCGCCACCAACACCTACGGGCAAGTATCCAGTCAAACGGCCTTGTTGCGGGTGACGGTCAACCAGCGGCCCGTTCCGGTGATCTTGCTGCCGTTGGCCGAAGATCGCTATAGCGCGGGCGATACGCTGGTATTTACTGGCTCGGCCGCCGATGCGGAACAAGGTACCCTTTCGCCCGACGACCTTACCTGGCGGCTGGACCTGCACCACGGCCAGCATAGCCACCCCGGTTTAGCCGCTACTTCGGGCATTGCGACG
>JAYUXG010000408.1:0-9089 GCA_043753125.1 Saprospirales bacterium
AAAGTGCTGCTCCACTCGGACGCGCTGATATTGTCCGCGCCCGATCCGGCGGCATTGACGAATGTGAATACGCCAGAAGAAGCAGAATTAATGTCGAATGATGAACTCCGTACTCAACCCCGCTGAAAAAGTCCGCTACGCCTGCCAAATCGCCCTGCCCGGATTTGGCGAAGCCGCCCAACAACGACTAAAAGCCGCGCGGGTGCTGGTGGTGGGCGCGGGTGGGTTGGGTTGTCCGGCGGCGCAGTATCTCGTGGCGGCGGGCGTTGGGCAGGTGACCATTGCCGACTTCGATACGGTGTCGGCGGGCAACCTGCACCGCCAGATACTTTATACACCCAACGATGTGGGCCAACCCAAAGCCCGCATCGCCGCCGAGCGGCTTGCCAGACAGAATCCGCACGTGGTCGTAAAGGCGGTCTTTGAAAAAATCTCTCCGGAAAATGCCCTCGCGCTTTTTGCCGAACACGATTTGGTAGTGGATTGCACCGACAATTTTGAGGCCCGCTACTTGATCAACGATGCAGCGGTGCTAGATGGAAAACCAGTAGTGTATGGAGCGATCTATCAGTACGAGGGCCAAGTGGCACTCTGGAACACTCCCAATGCCGATGGTTCGCGCTCACCCAACTATCGCGACTTGTTCCCGGAGGTGGACGCAGCGCAGATACCGAACTGCGCTGAAGGCGGCGTCATCCCAGCCCTGGCGGGCATCATCGGCTGCATCCAGGCCAACGAGGCCATTAAGTATTTGGTAGGGGCCGCGGACTCGCTGGCTGGTCGGCTGCTTGTGTTCGATGCGGCGGCGATGCAGAGCCGAATATTCAAGATTGGCCATGTGAGTCGCATAACCATCACTGCGTTGCCGCAAACCGAGGCAGTGCAGTGCATCACGGCAGCAGCCTGGCTGGCAGCCGGGCCAGCCGCCTATTTTCTGGTGGATGTACGCAATGCCGACGAACGGGCGCATTTCCATCTTGGCGGCCTGCATATTCCGTTGGTGGAACTCGGCCAACGTTGGATGGAAATACCAATTCAACAGCCAGTTTTGTTCTACTGCGCTTCGGGCCAACGCAGTGCGGAGGCGGTGAAAATATGGCGGCAGATTAGGCCCAACGTCGCCGCATTTTCTTTGGCAGACGGGGTGCGGAATTGGTCTCTACCTATCCCGCATATTTAATCGGGCTTAACTCATTGACTACACTTGATGTAATATGCATATCAAAATCCACACCTTCGGCATTGCGCGCGACATATGCGGTGGTCCGGTCTTTCATCTGGAATTGCCAGACGACGCTACTGCTGGGCAACTCAAACAGCAATTGGCCGACCAGTACCCGCGCCTTGGCCGATTAACCTCTTTCCTGTTGGCCGTGAATGAGGAGTACGCGGAGCCAGACACCTTGCTTCGCCCGGACGATGATATTGCGGTGATCCCGCCAGTAAGCGGAGGCTAAAAAAATGATGAATGATAAACGATGAATACGAAAGCCAAAGCCACGCTATTCATCATAAATCATTCTACTACTACTGCCATGAAAATTCATGTACAACTACTGGACACACCGTTGGACGTTATAGCCTGTATTGGCCAAGTAACTGGTCCTGCAAGTGGGGGAATAGACGTGTTTATCGGCACGGTGCGCGATGCGACGAAGGGTAGGGCAGTGCTGCGCCTCGAATTCGAGGCCTACGACAGTATGGCTCTGCGGGAGATGCGGAAAATTGCGGAGCAGGCTTTCGAGCAATGGCCGCTGCAAGCAATAGCAATGCACCATCGCACGGGCGTATTGCAAATAGGCGAGGTGGCAGTGGTCATCGCCGTGTCGGCGGCACACCGAGATGCGGCTTTTGGAGCTTGCCGTTTTGTCATCGACACTTTGAAACAAACCGTGCCGATCTGGAAAAAAGAGGTGTTTGAGGATGGAGAGGTCTGGGTGGCGGCGCACCCTTAGTCTAATGATGAGTTATAAATGATAAATACCGCTCGCGAGGGGCTATTTATCATTTATAACTCATCATTAAATCTAGTGTTTCCAAAGAACTTCTATTCCAGCTGCGAATACTAATATGGCCGTTACCCGAAGAATAATTAAGTGGTTGAAACGGACCAAACTAATGCGGGAACCAACTTGTCCGCCGACGAAGACTGCGGCACCGAGCAGCGCAATGCGGTCCCAATCCAGATTGGTTGGCAGATTCGAAAGCTGGCCTGCGATACCAGACAATGAGTTGGCCAAGATGAACACGCTAGCGGTAGTAGCGATCTTGCGGGCCGTGTCCCACCGAAAAAAATGCAGCAATGGCGACAAAAAAATCCCCCCCCCAATGCCGACCATGCCCGACAAAAGACCGATGCTGCCACCCAGCAGTCCGTCACGTGACGGTTGGGCAATAGCCACCGCATTCGTCTCAACAGGTTTCTGGCGTTGGAACCAGAGTAGGGTAGAGGCCACTAAAAGACTGATACCGAGCAATTTAAAAAAGGTGTCCTCTTCAATACGCATTCTTGCGCCTAGAAAGGCCAAGGGCACGCTGGCTAGCACGAGTGGCAGTATTTTGCGGAAATCCAGTTGTTTGTTTTGAAAGAAAATCAAGGTGCCGCCAGTTACCACAATGACGTTGCAAATCAATGCCGTCAGCCGAATCTCGGCGAATGGCAGCCCAACAACGGCCAGGATGGCCAAATAGCTGGAACCACCGCCAAAACCGACCGAGGCGTACAGGAAGGCAATGGCCATGAAAAATAGAGGCAGCAACCAATCCGGGAAAATCATAAGGTGTTCCAATCAACTAATTAGCAGCAATAGGGTAGGAGTGGTCAACGCCCAAACCGGCCCAACATCTCCCGCAGCTCCGGCGGTATATCACCAAACTCGTCTTCTTCCGCGAGGTGGTAGCCCTTTACATACTCCTTCAATCCTTTGGCAGTCTGAATCAGTTCCACGGTACTTTGCACCATTTTTTCCTGCTTCTTTTGCGACCGGATGTGCCGCTCTATTTGCTGCTGCATCATAAAAGGCATGGGGTGGTAAAGCATGGCGTACATATTGCCGTTCATTTCCGGAGAACTCATTTCCAGTTCCATTTCCAGCTCTTGCACCTGTTTCTTCAACACATCGTTGAGGTATTTGAGCTGGCTTTCGTCGAAATTGGCAAACACATTGTCGCGCTCGGTCAGCAGCGTCATCTGTAGTTCCAGGAGCTTGAGGTGGTCGTCCGCATCGTAGGCAACGGTGATCTGTTTCATGATCTCGGTCTTCTCCAGGCGTTTTTGCTCGTCCTGCTCCTTATCGGGGTGGAAGTGCCGGATCAAATCCAGGTAAATCTGCTTGGCAGTCTTGTTCACGGCTTTCTCGGCGGCCTCGCGCTTGCTCTCGGCGGCCAGTTGGCGGTCAGTCTTTTTGCGCTGGCTGCGACGCTCGGTACGGGCCTGCTCATCAGCCTTGAACTGGGCCTGATGGGCATCCATTTTTTCCTTCATTTTGGCGGGATCATCGAAATCTGCGGCATCGAAGTCCATCCCGAACATCTGATTGAAAAAATCGGAGGCCATGCCCTTCATATCGGCCTCCTCTGATTCCTGCGCTTCGTCCCAAGTCTCCTCTTCGGGGCTGTATTTCTCGTACAAACTTTTTAGTTCTTCATCCTCGGCGTAGACATGCGTCTGTAGCAGATAAGATATTTCTTCCACCATAATGTCATCCAACTTGGCCAATTGTTTCTTGGTCAAGGCTGACAAGTGTGGGCTGTGGTCCAGGGCCAAAATCAATGCGCGCAGCGCGGCCATCGACTTTTTTTCCGCTGGGGCCACCCGTGCGTCGCCCACGCGCCGCAGTTCGAGGTCCTGTTCCTTGGTCGTTTCGATGTCCAGCCGCAGTTGCTGGATGCGACGTACATAGCTATTGAAGCGTTTCTGTTCTTTACTCAGCGGTTTGGCTACCGAAGGCAAGGCTTTGATCTGTAGTTGCTTGGACATAGGAGGGCATGCTTGTAAGCCTCAAAGGTAGCGCGACGAACGATACCAACCAGTTTTTGCATACATGCCCTTAATTTCCTCTTTTTATTTAACATAATATAAATTATGGAACAAAAAAGAAGAAAAAAACATTGGCCCAACTGCTTTATGAGTTCTTCTTTTTCCGCCAAAGGCCGATACCGTTCATCAATTCATCGAACGTATCATATTCCCGACGGAAACTCAGGCCAAAACCATAACGCGCCCGCAACTGACCGCCACCAATATCCGGTTCGGTGCGTTGATACACCTTTAGGCGCCATTGGCGGTTTTCGGTGAGTTGGATTTCCACGACCGCGTCTTCGCCCAAGAAACCATCGCTGGTCGTCGTGCCAGGACTGCCCAGACCAAATTGAGAGCCAAATTGCACGGTGATGCGGTCGTTGAACAATCCACTGGTCAGACGTAGTTGGAGTTCGCGGCCAGTCTGGTTGGCATTGAGTTGGCCCGGTTCTCGTAGGGAATTTTGGTATTCATTGTAGGCCACGTCAAAGTCGATACTGGATACGCGCCCGCCAAACCACTCGCTGGCAAAGCCAGTCAGATAATTAGAGAATTGATTGCTTAGGACCTGTGTGAGCGTGTTGAAAGCGGAGGCCTGGACGAATCCCGAACCGCTGGACGCTAAAAAGGATCCCACTACGACCAAGCCAAATACCTGCCGATTGAGCTCATTCTGATCCTGTCGCAACAGGCGCAACTTGTTGTCCGCTATGGTTTTAAGCTGTGATGGCAAATTTGGGAACTCCAAGTCAAAACTAATGCTTGGCCTCAAAAGATCGCCCGTCAGGTGCATGGTCACGATCACTTGGGTTGCCTTGCTGGCATCCGTAGCCAATTGTGGCTGTAGGCTTCGTAGCAATTCTACTTCGTCGCGAACGAAATTGTACAGTGAGGTATTTTCCACATACGTGGCGTCCAGATTGATCTGTGCGCTGAAGGGATCGCCTGACCAGGTCACTACCCCACCCTCCGATACGGTAAATGGTTTATTGACCCAGTTGAGCAAGGTGAACAAGTATTCGCCGGTCAGGATGGTGTAATTGCCGTACATTTTAAACTCGCCTTCGCGGGTAATCACCAGTTTTAGGTCCCCCTCTCCCCTACCCTTGATGATATCGCCAGCCTGTTCATCAAAGATCAACTGCACTTCGGCATCCTGGGTCACCGTGACGTTCATCTCAAAATTAAGTCCTTTTAGGTCACTGGTCGTAAAACTTTTTGTTTTAATGGCCGTGGCAACGGTGTCCTTTTTGCTCCTGAACTTTATGAACTGCACTTCCTGTGCATCCGCTACCGACGCGAGCGGTATGTACAAGCGTGTCTCTTTACCAGTCTTAGCGGTGATGATGATGTTTGTCTGACGAAAAGTTCCGCTGAAAATGGCCTCAAACCTGCCGTTGGCTTGACCATAATACAACAGGTTATCTGCGGCGGCGGTATTGAGGATGGTAAAGTTGTCATCCTCGGAACGGACGGAACAGTTCAAACGCCAATCCTTGAAATGCTTGTGCAGCAGTCCGCCCCGGACGAGGGCTACGTGCCGCATGCTCTCGTCATAGATCGTGTCGCCGGTGGCATAGATGCGGTTCCCGGACAAATCGATTTTCTGGTTGCGGATGTGGTACGTCGTTTTCAGATAGTCTAACTGGAACTTCCCGGTCTTGATAACAGCCCCTCCGTTCATGTTGACGGCATTGAACGGGCCGCTCAACGTAACGTCGGCCTCAAACTGGCCGCTGGTCTTGGAAATGCCCGGCACAAAGGTTTGCAGCACGGCCAGCGGAAAATCTCGCGCAGTGACCGAAGTAACAAACTGCCCCGGCGGTACGGTTAGATCAAGCTCCTCTATCTTTTGCGCCTTATCCCCACCGGCCAGCCAACCTCCCACTATGCGCAACACCTGTTTACGATTTTGATTGAGGAAGAGCGTCCAGGCCAACGGCGAGGATCGGTCGGCCATGTCCAGGTTGCCAGTGATCTCGCCATACGGCACGTTGTTGATGAAGACAGTATCGGTAGTGAGGTACGTTTTGATGCCTTTCAATTGGAATATTTCTTCCACTGTTACGTCAAAATCGTAGATTTTGCCCCTGAAATTTACGTTTCGGCTGGCGGTAAAGCGGTTCAGGAAACTGAGGTCAAAGTTGGTGAACGATAGGGCCAGTCCGCGCCCGCCATTGATACTATCGAGCCGGATGCGTTGGTCGCCATGGAAGAACTCGAACTCCTGCGTGGCCAAAAAGCCCTTACCGAACCGTAGGTAATTGTCTTCGCTCATCACCCACTGCTCATTGAACAGCGCAATATCGGAGGAATTGAATTTTATCTGCCAAACGCTATCGATCGTGGTCAGCACGCCATCCAGGTTCACGCCCCGCACCACCGTGTTGGAATCGCGGGCCGTGAGCTCGAAACTCAATTCATTGCGCCGCAACTGCCCTTCCAGCCGAATGGGTGCCAGTTTGGTTCGTGAAATGTTGGACTTTGGAATCCAGAGATAGTACTGGGCAATGTCGTCTTGTGCCGACCACCTCAGCACGATATTTTGAGCCTGTAAAGTGTTATATTTTATTTTTGGAATATTGATCGACAAATTGGAGGAACCCTCGGCGGCATCCACCCGTCCATCCACTACGACGTTGCTTAAAGTATCCAAGCCCGGAGCAAGCAGCTGGGTCAGCGAGCCAGTGTTTTTGATAGCGATGTGTAGCACAAAATTGTCCACCAGGGCGATCGAATCGGCCAGTGGGAAACCGAGCCGGGCGGCAAATTCCGGGTGGTGGCGGCTGAACAATTGCATCATCTCCCGCGGCGCGCGTTTCAAGTTGAAGTTGCCCTCAATATTAGCCTCGAGTACATCGGACAATACTTCAAAATAACGGCTGCCGTCGGGCCGCAGAAAAGAAGAAAACTCCAGCAAATCTATCTGCTGGCGCAAATCGCCGCTCTGTAGCACGAAATTGCGCAACATGGCTGTCCCCGTCAGGTCCGCCCAATTGTCCGCTGCGATGCGCAGTTGCTCTACCTGCCCGGAAATACGCAGATCTTTTTTGCTTAAATTTAACTTGCCCAGATCAAGGCGGCGGATGTCGGTTTTGAAGACGAAGACGGGCGTGGTGTCCCGCAAATTGATACTCCCGTCGAACACAAAGTCAACGTTCGGATCCTGGATACCTACTTTTCCATCAAACACTCTTTTTTCAAAAACGCCGTCCAGTTTGGCGTTTTTGTAGTTATAGCCCTTGAAATACAGGGTGTCGATCTGGCCCTGCAATTTTGCGCGGAGCGTCGACAGCGTCAGTCCGGAGGAGCCATCGGCAATATTCAGTTTGAAGGTGGTCTTGCCAAAATTTCGATTGCCCGTCCAGGCCCCCAGATCAAAATCGCGGAGGTTCAACCTACCGGAGTAGCTCGCTTTCTCGCGTCCGCCAGTGAGGTCCAGTTCCATATCCACGTTCCCGGAACCAATATCGGACGTGAGCCGACCAGTGAGCAAGTGATTGTAGGAAAACAAGACCTGATAAGTGCCGGCAAAGCCGATATTGCCCAACCGATCAAAGTACTGCGGCGCATTGAAGCCGGGCATGATGTTGCGAATGGTCTGGATATCCGACTGCAATTGCTGAAAATCGAAGGTCATCCGCCGCACGTCCGCGCCTTTGGTCAGGTCGTCACCGTCAAAATTGCCACGCATAAAAGCGTGGTTGCCAATACGAATGTCCAAGTCTCGGCCGTTCAGGTTGTTCACCGTACCGTTCACAAGGCCGGAAATATTGGCTACCGTCTCGCGGTTGGATTTGAAAAAATTATTTCTGGCGATGCCGCCGCTGAAATACGCGATGTCGCCTAGCCGCAGGTGCGACCCCTTCGACAATCGAATGTCCATGCGCACCTTGGTGTTGAACTGACGAAAATCGCTGCGCTCGTTGTAACTGAAAGCAATGGTGTCGCCAATCGCCGATTGGGGAGTCTGAATATTGACCCCGTACAGACCCATCAATGTCTTACCCACCACTACCCTATTGGCCGTGCCGTGGGTGAGTTCAAAGCCGCTTTGTTCGCGCGCGGTGAGGTTCAACAGCCGCCCCTCGTAAGTCGTATCCAGATTGGATACTACGTTTTCCGCTTGGAGAGCAATGTCTTGTACCAACAAGTGGTTGAAATCCATGACGCCCTCGTCCGTGGTGCGGGCCAGCGACTTCTGATAGCGATCCATCGAAAAATAGCCCTGCTGGAGGGAAAAACTGCCCAGCGAAAAGCGCAACGGTGGCCGCGGTTCATTTTTGCCCAATGTACCCACCGCCAGCGAATCAAGCGGCGTCTGTACCGGCTGCACCACGGGCGTGCGCGGCGGCAGCGGTTGCTCCGGATATTGTAGTAGATTGAATACCAAACCGGACAATTCTACCGACCGGATGTCCACCACGTTGGCCACCAGATCGAGCTGGTTTAGTTGGATGTTCGCGTCCGTGATGGCCGCCCGCATCTTCTGTCCGCTTACCTCGTCGTTCTGCACAAACTCCACGTCGTGCAGATGCACATTGCGGGCCTTGAAACGCACCTTGAAAGGTTTTTTAGGATTGTTGTCTGCCCTTGGTTTGGAAAAATAGTCCAGCAGGAATTGCAGATTGTTGTCGTACTGTCCGGCTGCCCGGCGGATACTGAACCGCGCTTTTTCCAGACTGACATCGTCGAACTCGAGGCGGTTATCGAGCAGCGAAAAGATGTTGGCACTCAAACCCGCCGTCAGTTTCTCGGTATACAAAAGAGTGTCCCCCTGTAAATCCTGTATGTATACGCCATCCAGCACCAGCTTGTCAAAAAACTCAAAGTCCAAGTGCCGAACGCGCACTGTCGTCTTTAACTCCCCGGACAAATAAGTAGTCACTTTGCCCACCAGCCAGTTTTGCACCGCTGGCATCTGCAACACGAAATACAAGCCGATGAAGAACACCACCAGCGTAAAAACCAGGTTTTCTACGCGCCGCCACCCGTTGCGCAGCAACGCCAAGGCCCGCGACACGGGCGTGCGCGGTACGGGGGGAGATGGTGGAATGGGTTCAGCCAT